>WRMR01000203.1 GCA_009776995.1 Planctomycetaceae bacterium
AGTTTGTACTCATCGCCGTTGATTTCACCGACGTCAAGTGCCTTTTGTCCCAACCCCCGGCGTGCCTGCGGGTCATACACCCCGAGCGTCATGGCCGGGCCGTCTTTCGCAACGGCTTCGCAGCGCACGGCGGCGTAAACACGGAATTTTGCCGGTTGCCCGTCGTTTCCTGTGGACGAGGCCATGTTGAGAATCGTCGAATCGAGCGGTTGTGAAATGGCCCATTCGAAGTGATCGCCGGGCATACGAATGGTGCGGCCGTTGGAGGCGGCGTCATCGTCAGCATAGTCCGCCCAGCCGTTGGCCTTGTGAACGCTGAATTCATATTCCTGGTAATCGACCCAACTGCCTTCGGGCAAATGTTCACAAAAGTCCGGCGGCGCGGCGGGTTTGCCGAAACGTTGCAGCAAGTTGGCTTTGAACTCGTCCATCGAATGCAGGTGCGTGTATTCGCGATAGGCCGCGTTGCCGAAGCGGTCGGAAAGGGTGAAAAACGCGTTGCAACCTTCGAACGGGTCCTGCGGTCCCAAAAACGGCAACTGGTTCACTGCGGCATAACGTTTCAGCGCATGGTATTCCTGGAGCCAGACGTAATCGACCGGCATTTTCTCACGGCGCAAACGCCAGACTTTCGGCGAGTCGGCACCAAGTGACTGCGAGGTTGCTTCGATGGCACGGTTCATCAATTCCGTTGCCTTGCAGAGCGTGTCGTAGTCGAGCCAGTCGGCGGTATTGTTGCGGAAACAGCCGAGATAAACGCCCGACTCATTCGCCCGGTTGACGAGCAGATTCATGTATTCCCACAGCAGCGGCGCGGCTTTTTCACCGTAATACCCGTTGAGAAAGTCGTCGAGCAAAGCGTTTTCATCCAGCGACGGGTTCCACATCAGATGCGAGATGACCCAGTTGCGAGGCCGGATGAAATCGCCGACCGTCGTGTATGAGTCGCCCTGTTCAAACAGCCCGATGGTACCGTGATCGACGAAAAAGCGGATGTTTTCCGGCAACACCGCGTAGTTCGGGTGCGGAATCAGGTACATCGAAAAATTGGTCACGTAATCCCAGATGAAAAGCTGGTGCGCGATTTTGCTCCAGCCCTCGATGTCGTCCCGGAGCGATTTGTTTTGCCCGCCCTGACCGAGCGGTTGTACGAAGGAACACTCAATCGTGCAAAGCCGGACAATGACGTTTTCTCGCGGCTTGACGGTTTTCGGCGGTTTCCGCGTGTATTGATAGGCCAGTGTTTCGACCCACACATCGGGAAATTCCTTTTCGATGTCTTCGGCCACCCGGTTGACAAACAGGATCAACGGCCCGGCTTCCGATTCCTCAGCTTTGGCAACGGCCTGGCATTTTTCGCACTGGCAGGGATTGTACCAGTCGTTTTGACTGATCGAAATGAACTTCGCGGCGGGATTCTTTCGCAACGACACGATGGCGTTTTTCGTCAATTCGGTCCGCATTTCGTCATTCGTCAGGCAAAGCTGGGCGTTGTCATGCGTGCGTTTGCCGTTGATTTCACTGAACCATTCCGGGTGGGTCTCAAAATACTTCTCCGGCGGGATCAAGGGGTAAAACGAATGCACGAAATACACGAACTGGTGATGCCCACCCCATTCCGGGGAAATTCGTTCGCCCGAACCGTTACATTTCATGCGCGTGGCGAAAACCGGTTCAAAAGCGTCCTTATAATAGGCTTCGCGGTAAATCAGCTTGGGGGCGTATTGGACATCCAACACCGGCACGACGATGTCCGATTTGCGAGGAATCGTGCTTTCCGTTGATGTCCACCAGCGGCAACCGAGCGTGTCTTCAAGAAAGGTGGTGACCGCGTACAAGGTTCCACGAGTCTCATGCCCGGCCAGTAGCAGTTTGTTGCCGCGTGTCTGAATGACGATGCCATCGTAGGGAATGGCGTCGAAATCGACCGCCGGAAACAATTCGCGGGCGAGTTTTGAATTGCCGACAAGTACCAGCGTTGCATTTTTGTCAGCCTGGGATTCGGTAATGATCTCCCAAGTGCTCCCTTCGACGATTTCGCCCAGGTGCGACTGCAATTCTTTCGCCGCCGTCTGTTCGACCGGCGTTGCCGAATCCGGCGTCACGATTTTGGCCGTCGCCCGACCGTCTTTCGCAAGAATGATTGCCCCGTCATCGGCGGCCTGTGCGCTAAAACTCCATGCCGCATACAGCAGCGCAAGAGTCAGTGTCAACATGATTGTTCGTTTCATCGTGTTCTCCTGTGTTCTGGGTGAGTGATACATTGTCAACGATCATTATAATGGATTTGGTAAGAGATTTCTGCCCGGACACCGAATTTTTTTGTGGAAGCCTTGCCGTAAAGCCCATAATTTTGGGCATGACTTTAACTTTACGCCGATTGCGGTAATTTGGGCAATTTGCCAAGTTGTTCGTATGATTCCAAGAAGAGCGGTCAACGTTTTGAGTTGTAATTTCCGGTACTTTACCATACAGGTTGCAAACGCCGACCATTGCGTTCTTGAAAGAATCCGGCGTCCTGCGCAACATCGGAAACACTTGAGTTTCATCAAGCGGCAACTTTTCGAGCAAAAGGGGTGAGGGGGCCAAGGGTGAGAGGTGAAACTCCAATGGATACTCATCATTGACCACTGGAAAGTTTGAAACGATACGTTTTGACAACGTTTTCGGCCTCGGCGGCAAATTTTGCCCGATGTTTCCTGCCTTCCGATCCAAAATGATGCTGACTTTTTGTGCGTTCTGCTCGATAATGATGTCGGCCTTTATGGAGATAATTCCTTTTTTGGGGTTGGAACTTGTTGTATTTCAAATTGCTCCAATCCCCAAAAGGAATTTTTTTTTCAAGACCAATACGTTTCCATTCGTCAATGCCGCAACACTCCGATTTATTCGACGCCATCAGAGCCTAAGCCTAACAATAAATTTTGAGCGAAAGGTATCGCAACCGGCGAAAAAGACACCTGCTGAGGATGAATCTCGTCTGTGCAATACTCAACCGGGAACTCATGCCGTAATCCCCCCTCCAAAAAACTCAGAGTTCTGAGTGTGGACACGCACACCGATCGTTTTGCGGTCTGATGAGAAAAACATGGGGGACTTTGCGGTGAAAAGTTGATCGGAAGGGACGCAAAAGCTTACCGAAAGAACACAAAGATCAGAAAAACACGCTTTGCGACTTGGCCAAAGCAGTGTTTCCGAACAAGTCCAATGGAGCGAGGTTGATGTCCGGCCACGAAGTTAATGGTGATTGCCGTCAACCAAAAAAATTCGCTGATCGGCGTCACGTTTCATGCCGTCTTTCAATGCTGTGACTGCCTCGTGATAATGGATGTGCAAGTCATAAGGGTTTTCAAAACTGCCGCTGATTCCCACAAAGATATTGTCCAGTTCCAGAGGATTATCGTGCGTGCCAAAAATCAGGTGAAACGGGAATATTCTGTTTTTTGAACTCATCAGCATAATGATATATTCTGCAAAAAACGCGAATTTGAATGACGGGTATCTTTTGACAAGCAAATCCCTGAAATCGGCCGGGCGGTCACGGAAGGCGTCGTTTTGACTGACATCCACGACGGCCAAATAAAGAAAACTCTCAAAACCCGCGTAAAGGATTTGTACATGGGCGTTATAAACCCTGGGGTCATTGATTTGTTGGCTGATCAGCATATTCATGAGAGAATCATGGTATGCCCTTCCATAAGCGGTATAGTGTTCATCATCCCGGATTTCACTTGTCAGGGTGTCCGCCAACGCTTCAAAGGCCGCCGGATCGTCCGGTTCAAAGGGGGTGCATCCGACCATCACGATGATGGCAACCCATATCTGTTCCCTGTTGAAGATATTTGCCGTCATTCTGTCATATTTCAGTTGCTCGCTTTTCATCATGGTCAGCTTGTCCGAATTGGCAATATCTTCGACAAAACACTCCTGGGCAAAAAACTCCTGGGTTTTCATGCTGAATGATCCTGTGGATATCAGTTCATTCCAGAGAGGATCGTCGGTTTCGACGTCGGTGTATGCGATCAAGGCATAGTATGTGTCGAACATGGCGATGGGGTTGCGAAAGACGTGGCCGGCTTCGTCAAGAAGATATTGAATCCCTTTGCCTTTGGTCAGAACCTGGATTTGCTGTAGCTTGCTCATGATATTAATCTCCCAGCTTCTTGATTTTTTTCTGCCATCTGTGACAAAAACTAATACGGATTTATTTTAGTTTATCATTCTATCACGTGAATGAAACTCCTACAAGCAATCCGTCAGGCCGGGTTTTGTCTTTTTTGTAACATCTAGCGGAATATTTTGAAAACCGGTAAGGTGGCTTGTTGTGCAACATTGCGGTGGCATTGTGACGAGTTGTTCGTGCTTTTGTGTCATGGTGATGTGCCTTTTGACAACAATCATCGCCATCACGATTCCCGGTTTCCTGAATCTTTGCGAAGTTCATCACCGGAACGCAAAAAGTCCGCCACATCGGCTGGGCAACCACGAGTTTTTTCTACAAGTTCTTTTACAGTTGGCTTCTCACTGGCAGCCCCTCAGTGAGTCTCATTTCATCAAAATCTCCCAAACAGCAAATCCGAGCCGCAATCTTAAGATTGCGGCTCGGATTCGTGATATCCTGGGGTCAAATCATCATTGAAAAAATTGACAATGCTTATGAGAAGCACGATTCAGACTATTTTCAGACTATTTCAACGTCACAGGGATTTTCAGTTCCTTGCCATCGCGGATGACGGTCAGGGTGATCGTGTCGCCGGGACGGTTTTCCTCGACCTGGCCGATGAAATCCTCGCCCGATATGACCGGGCGGCCGTTAATCGCCGTGATCAAATCCGGGTCGGCATTGCGGACAGTTCGTCGTTCGGAGAATAACCCAGGACGTTGGACACGCTCAACAATCGGCATCGGGCCAACAACGCCCGCTTTGTGCGCCGGTCCGTCCTGTTCGAGCAAGATGACGTAAACGCCGCCCTGTTCCGCCGTCAGGACGCGGAAAATCCCGATGTCCGGCCGCACAACCTTGCCTTCCTTAATCAGCATCGGCACGATACGGGCGACCGTATTGACCGGAATTGCGAACCCGACTCCGGCGTTGTCGCCCGAGCGGCTTGCAATGGCCGTGTTGATGCCGATCAGTTGCCCCGCCGTATTGAGCAACGCGCCGCCCGAACTGCCGGGGTTAATCGCCGCGTCAATTTGGATCACCTGCTTGATCGTCCGGCCACGCTGTTGGCTGCCGATGGTCCGGTTGAGACTCGAAATGATGCCCGTTGTGTAGGTGCGTTCCAGGCCGAAGGGGTTGCCGATGGCGTAAATCCGTTCGCCGACGAGTAGCGAGTTCGAATCGCCAAACGTCAGCGGGAACAGTTCCGACGCCGGGGCATCGATTTTCAGCACGGCCAAATCGGTCAGGGGGTCGCCGCCGACCGGCGTGGCTTTGTACGGCGAACCGTTGAACAGCGTCACTGTGATTTCACGCGCGTCTTCAACGACATGAAAGTTTGTGAGGATGTGTCCCTGCTTGTCGAACACGACACCGCTGCCACCCTCCTCCGAATTGTACTCGAAAAAGAAATCGCGTTGTCGGCTTTTCGTGTTGATGTTGACCACGCCGCGATTACTGTGTTCGTAAACCAGTACACTGTTCCGCTCGTCAGGCAGTAACGTGTTGAGTCGGGCCGCCAGTGCCGGATTGGCCGCCAGTTGTTCCGGCGACAGGTTGATCAGCGGCATCGGCGCATTCGCAACAGCGGCCTGTGCCTGGAATTGTGGAACCGGTTGCGCGGCGTATTGTGCTGATCCTTGCAACGGCAATTGCGTCTGCTGTTGCGGCTGAACCTGAAGCTGTGCGGAATGGCTGTGACCAAGCGCACCAGCCAAAACCAATCCGATGATGTAACAACAAGTTTTGTGAAGATTTTTCATATTTGTTTCCTCCTTACTGACATATTGCCAATGGTTATACGGAATACAAGCAACAAGGATTGCCGCGTTGCGTTATATTGCCGAACGCCATTGGACTGGTATTAATTTTGTGACCTTTGTGAAAAGCTTTGTGGCCTTTGTGTTAAATATTTCAACACAAAGGGATGCACAAAGTTCGCAGACATCAATGCAAAGTCCATGGCGTTGTGCGGTATATCTTGAATTGAATAGGGCAACCACGAAAATCTGTAAAACAGGCAAACGAGCAAAGATTGATCGTAAAAAACCAATTCCCCGATTGGAATTGCAACAACAATGCCGCCAACAAGTGACACTCCAAAAAAGCAATCATCGCCCTGAAAACAGGCGATATTATTGATAAAAAGACAGAAAAAGTCAACCCCAACTTGTCGAAGCCTGGAATGTGAGTGGAGTGCCTGCCAAGCCTTATTTTGTGAGCAACATCCGGGAACGCCAGTGACCGGTTGGACTGTGTCATTCCAGGAATGCCCGTCGCATACACTTCTGGCTACTGTTGAAAGCATCGCTTGATTGACGTGATAAAATATGTAAATCACGACGTTTAAAGAAAATGCTTGTGATATGATCGGTGTATGCTTTTTGAGCAAATTGCCTGTTGTATTGACTGAACTTGTGTGGATTCGGTCAATTTCCAACTCGGACAAGATTTGTTTGAACGAGATTTATGCTTCAGTCCGATTTATCCATAAAAGCAAATCTTGTTGGATTTATGGATATTGTATTATTTGATATTTGCGCAGAAATCTCATACATTCAGAACCATACCCGGTTGGGCTTGCACGAGCAAAAAAACAACTGACTAAATGACAACTGTGACAATTTTCAAAAAGTTTTCACTTCTTAGCGACAACGACTTTTCGGAACAGACAAAAATCTTCTGATTTTCGCACTATATTATTTATTTTTCACATTCACCCTCAAGGAATGGGGTAAGACGATGAGCATGAAGTTCGTTACCAGGATTGTCATTGCCTTCTTGACAACTGCCTTTTGGGGGTACCAGGCCGAGGCAACTGATACATCCGGGATGTACGCAGGCCACCCTCTTGATTTGGGTTTCACTCAAACACACTATGGTGCCAGCAACTATCATCAAAATTCGTCATGGCTGAACCTGGGTTTCTGGGCTGAAGCGGGGCTTTACCTCAATTTCCACGGAAACAGCCTGAAGAAAAATGGGGGCGGCGGTCACCTTCCTGCGCAGAGATACTATTATGCCAGCGGCAATACTGCTTTTCTTGGCAATCTGCACAGTACAAATATCAATCTGAACCAAGTGGGGGTTTTCCTGGAAAAGAAATTGGCCGACAACGGGTTCAACTGGGGGTTCAAGACCCAAATGCTGTTCGGTACGGATGCCTATTTGACGCAGAGTTATTCAGATTCGTCGATGAAACACCTCTCTCGAACCGGCGATTATTACTTGTCGTTTTCGGACTTATATTTGACTCTCGGGAATAACAATCTGGGCGTGCGAATCGGCAAGTTTGTGTCGCCGTTGAGTTATGAACATGTCGAATCGCCGAATAACTTTTTTTACAGTCATTCCTACGGGTTCCTGCAGGCACCCAACACCCATACGGGTCTGATGCTGGATTACCAACCCGATCATTATATTTCGTTCTTTGCCGGGGTGACGACCGGCAGTGACAGTGGATGGTCCAATCGCTTCGGTGACTCTGCCTGTCTGGCAGGGATTCGCTATAAGCCCTGGGATGATGCCGCTCTGTCGTATGCGTTTCAGTACGAAAGAATCCATGGGGGGTTCCACAAGCAGGAACCCCACTATACCAAGCACCATGGATACCTTTTCGACGGCGAAGACCTGAACGCCTATTATCACTCCGTCGTTTTCACGCAGAAATTTGAGGACTGGAATTACGCTGCGGAATGGTATCTGTTGAAAACGCTCAATCACAGTGATGACTTGGTTCTTTGGGGTTACAAACCCTTCTCATGCTATGGCATCAGTCAATACCTGACATACCAGATGAACAGCAAACTTGGCGTTGGTGTTCGGGCCGAGTGGAGACGCGAAACCCTTGGAAGGTATAATAATCTTGAACTGACGTTTGGCACCAATTGGACGCCGAGGCAACACCTGGTAGTTCGTCCGGAAATCCGCTGCGACTGGCTCTGCGGCAAAGATTCCTGGGGGCATCGTTACCGCTTCTTCAATAACGGCAAAAGCAGCGAACAATTCACATTCGGAGTCGCTGTGATGTACAAGTACTGATTACCATGACAGGCCATATTTTGAGAATGGCGGCCGGAAACGTCAGTGCAGAATGTAGAATGCAGAGTGCAGAATGTTTCCAATCAGAGCCGCGACGGTAACGGAGCGGTCGAAGCAGAGCAAAGTGCAAAGTGCAGAGTGCAGAGTGCAGAGTGCAAAGTTCAGAGTGAAGATAAGGAAGCGGAACATTCTGCATTCTGCGCTGCTTTCTTGTGAAAATCAACATGAAAACCGGCGCAAAAATTGAAAAAACTTCCAGTTTAGGTTTCAACGTTCAAAGTTCAGGTT
>WRMR01000204.1 GCA_009776995.1 Planctomycetaceae bacterium
TAAACCAAAAATTTTTCGTGTCTTGCCCCCCCCCCCCTAGTTTAACACTTTTTTTCATAAGATTTACCTCTATTGTGAGAAAAGATCAATGAAACTGTAAAAAGTTGTCCCACCCCGAAAAATCAATTGTCATGATTCAATCTCAATCCCGGAAAATTGCAAACAACCAACCTTCGCGGGCCATTGTACCTACTAAAAAAGCAAGGTCAACCCCGTTTTTTGAAAAAACGCTTTCACGCTTTCACGGTGCGAGTCGGGAATACGGTTGCGTCAAGGCCGTTCTGGTGCGTGGTTCATTGCCCCCGCGAAACTCAGGACGCTTTGAGGAAGTTATGACAGCCCGGACATAAAGATCGTCCGTCGTCAACTGGTAAGACGCAGAAGTTCCGGCAACCGCTTGAAACGTGACCCCAATGTCATTGGAATAAATTTTGCCGGTTCGCGCCGGTTTCGGACCAACCTGCGGGTCCTCAAACGTTTTTGTGTTTGTGTCAAAATCTTTTTTGGTTCCAACAAAACGAATCAAATAGAAAATCCCCTCTTCCGGCTTCACCTCTACGTGAAGTGTTCCCGTTTCCGCATCAAAACGAATCTCCTTCATTTCAACGCCGGTGGAGGAATAAAAATCACCGTTTTTCATTGCCGTGAAGAGGGCGTTCGCCTCCAATTTTTCCGACCGAACCCCAACCCAGCCGCGGCCGGGATTGGAGGTATCATTACCGAAAGTACGATAGTTATGGGTGTCGTTGGCGGCGACCAGATAAATCAGCTTTTTGCCCTGAAGAACCCGGAACGCATTGACAATATCCCAGTATTTTTCATGCGTCGGATGATCTGGATGGACGGGATCACGGACTGCCCCTGCGGCGAGATTCCACTCGTAAAATTCGACTTCCGCCGCCTCAATCAGCACTTCCGGGTCCACGTCAAAGTAAGGCCATTCCGGGTGATTGAGCATCCAAAACCCGACATCTCTATTTTTCGAAGCGTTTTCCAACGTGGATTTTCTCCATGCCAAAGCCGCTTCGGCGACACCGGGAAAATCGCCCTGAAAGGGAATTGACTCGGAAATATTGATTGCGTTTGCATGTAAAGTTTTGCCTGCGACTCCGGTATTTTGTTCATGACCGGGAATCAGAAGAAATTTCCCGTCTTCATTGAACAATTCGCGCAGTTCCTGGAGGGTTTTCAGCCGCATAAGTGTTTTGCCGCCTTCTTCTTTCGTTTCGACGAAATCGTCGCCGAATTTTTTCCGGGATTCTTCGAGGAGAACCGGGGCAACCTCTCTCCATTTGTTGGGATCGAGTTGTAGCACGTTGTGATCCGTCAAGGACATGAATTGGAACCCGTTGGACCGATACCAATCGATGGCGAGTTCCGGCAAAGTGTTACCGTCGCTCCAATGGGAATGGCAATGGAGTTCGCCTTTGTACCATTCGGCGGCGTTAGTGGACACAAGATAAAACCCGCTTGTGAAAACAAACCAAAAGGCCAAAATTAAAAATGATGATTTTTTCATGGTGTTTAAGTGTTTCAATCGTGGTTTGGAAAATAGAAGACAGGGAGACTACAGCGCAATGTTCACAATATCTGGCGGAAATAAAATCTCGTTCCTTGCTCGTTATGGAACCATAACAAATCTGCGTCAATGCCCAATTTTGAAGAAAAATTCACGGCATTTGAACGATTTTTAACAGGAGACTTCCAACATCTCGGCATTCGAATAGGAGGTGTTACAATTCTCACAGACCCAATGTCCGTGAACCAGCCGCTCGACCGATATTTCGCAACAGTTCCGGCAGTAAATCGGACCACTGATTTTATGTTCGCCGTCAGCGGTGTCGTGAGACCTTAATGGACGCGAGAGAATCCATGTTTCCAAGACGAGTCGAAATTTTTCAGGATCAATCGGTTTGGACAAATGACTGTTCATGCCGGCCTCGTGACTCAGTTTGAAATCAATGTCCATTGCGTTGGCCGTCATGGCAATGATCGGCAACTCGTTGACGCCCTGTTTGTCTAAAAGCCGTATGGCCCGGGTCGCCGTGTGGCCGTCCATGACCGGCATCTGGATATCCATGAGAACCAAGTCAAAATCCTGTTGTTTGATAGCGTCCACCGCCTTCTGTCCGTTATCGACCACCGTGACCTCGATCCCCAGGAGTTGGAGCATCTCCGAGGCAACAATCTGATTGATTTTGTTGTCTTCGACGAGCAGCACATGGGATCCCTTCAGATGATGTCGCTGGGCGGCGTTGGCCTCAGGGTTTGCCTCTGGAGCAGACTGCTCACTCAATGTCGACAGACGTGCTTTGGGAAACCGGAGTTGAAAACTGAAGGTCGTCCCCTGTTGAGGAACGCTTTCGACCATGATGGTTCCTCCCATCAACTCAATGAGGTTCTTCGTGATCGCCAGACCGAGCCCGGTGCCGCCGTAGCGTCGTGTCATCGAGTTGTCTGCCTGCGAAAACGACTGGAAGAGTTTCTGCATCTGATCGGGTGTTATACCGATTCCGGTGTCTTTGACCGAGAAGTGGAGCGTCACAAAATCCGGTTCCACGCTTGTGGGGGAGATGGCCACGACAGCTGAACCGGATTCCGTAAACTTCACCGCGTTGTTTAGCAGGTTTGTCAAGATTTGCCGCAAACGTAACGAATCGCCGAGGAGCAATAGATCATTGATATTCTGGCTTTGGACGACCAGTTGGATCCCTTTTTCATTCGCTTTCTGCTCCACCAGGGCGGTTACGTCACCAATCACTTCGGTCACAAGAAATGGAAGTTGCTCAATTTTTAGTTTTCCGGCCTCAATTTTGGAAAAATCGAGCAAGTCATCAATGATTCCGAGCAGGTTTTTTGCCGCCGTTTGGATTTTGCCCAGGTAATCCCGCTGTTTCGGAAATAACTCGGTTTGGAGACAAAGGTAAGTAATACCGAGAATGGCGTTCATCGGTGTCCGAATTTCATGACTCATTCGGGCGAGGAACTCGCTCTTGGCTTTGGTCCCCGCCTCGGCAATATCTCGTGCATTTAATATTTCCGTGTTGTCAATCATCACAACAAGCACACCGACAAATTCGTGTGCCGCATTGTGAAACGGCAGCACTGTCACCTCATATTTTTTGTTTTCCGCGGACACTTCCATTTGGTTCTCAATCCCGCCGCCGCCGCGGATTGAGACGGTTTCCCTGATCAAAGCAAGGACTTTTTCCGAAAGTGCCGGCGGGTGATACCTCGCGATAATATCATCAAGTTTTTGACCGTACAAACGAGAGACGTCATCTGTGTTGATAATACTGGTGGTCGCCTTTGTCCCTAGCAGGAACAGCATATTTTCGTCCAGGACAAACGAGATATTCGGACTGGTCTCCAACAGCAGGCGGACGTACATTTCCTGCCTTTCTTTTTTGTCGGATAAGAGTTTATTGACTCTGTTCTGTGATTCAACACTGCCTGTATAAAACTCATTCCGTCTTTTCAATAATTTGAGTTCCCGGGCAATTTTGTTTTTTTCGGTTTCGACGGACTTCAACCTTTGTTGCAACTCGTCATATTCCGCACGCGAAACACTTTGTTCCTGGTCGTAGGCATCCAATTTTTTCATTCCTCTTTTTCAGCTAAAAATCCTACATTTGTAGGGCCGGAAGAACTTCCTGGCCCGGCTAATTGTACTCTCATTTGTGTTGACTGACAAGCGGCAGAGTTTGGATGGGAAGGCGACCGTTTTTTGGAGGCGGCCTTTGTCGGCCCCGTGTTTGGCCTGGGTTGTCTTCCGTCACCCCGGCTCGGCTCTTTGCCCGACAATGCCAGATGGACATTGCCGGGGCTTGCGAAAGATTACTAAAGCGATAAAGTTTGGTGCCGCAAAAATAACGCAAAACGATCTTAGAGAGCTTCAGTTAAAAAATCGCCGACAAAACCGATACGCCAAATTTCCACACCCTCTTTAACAGGGGGGGGGGATTCGTTTTTCATGCCATTTCGTGATATAATCAGGCCGCGAAAGGGAGTTTTTTTGGAACTCCGGGAAGTTTCGTTGCTTCCGACGAGTCGATTATCGTGAACGAAAGAAAGTAAGAGGGCAATATTTTGTCAAACCACACCAATATACCGATGGATGCGTCCGTTCTTTTGGCCCAAGTTGGCGGCAGTGCCGACACCGCAATTTTGGTGCTAAAAGAATTTATTCACCAAACTCCGCTCGATATTGAAAATATCGAAAAATCTCTCGGAGCAGATGATCTGATCGCCGCAGGTAAAGTTGCTCATAGTTTGAAAGGTGCCTCCGGGGTGTTCGGTGCGCACCTGCTTCGTCAAATTGCGGCCGACCTGGAAATGGCCTGCCGGGAGAACGAAGCCGAAAAATCCGGAGAACTTTTCGCCCAGTTGAAACCGGAAGCGCAACGCTGCCTTGCTTTTATTCCGGAACTGGAAGAAAGCTTGGGAAAGTAAAACGAAAATGATCCCTCGAAAATCGGTTTTGCCTGATAATTGGCGGCCGGTCACATTACCCGAACCATTTCCGGGCACGATTTTTCACGCCGTCAAGAGCGAGAACCTCGTTAAGTAGCCGGGTGTCCTCATCGATTTCGTAATCGAACATACCGAAGATGACAAAGTCGGCCCCATTGGAAAACGTGTATTCCAGGGCGTCTCTCGGCGGAATCGCTCCGGCGGCCATGACTTTGTACGCGATCCACGGCTTTTCGATTTTGGAAAACACCTCGATATGCTTTTCCGGGTCGTCGCACCAGGAGTTATCGTAATTCATGACGGCACTGGGATAGTTCCGGTGGTGAAACGTTTTGAGGTAAAAGTCATTTTTGATCCCCTCCTGCTCGCAAAACTCGATGACCTCAATATGATGGGCTGCGACACCGACGGGAACACCGAACGACCGCATCGTATTGACCGCCTTTTTGATCAGGTCGGATCGCCCCCAGGGAGCTCCTCCCGCGTTTGGACGCGGCTTTTCATCGATCATCGCATCCGCATGGCATCCCCAGAGATAAAGTGCGTCAACGCCGGCATCGATACACTCCTGACACGATTGGGTGTACTCGTCCATGTCATCGGTGATAGGAGCGATCGAACAGATGATGATTTTTAAGTTTCCGCCGCGTTCCCTGTACTGTTTCAGACCGTCCAACACGCCGTGTTGGGTGTGGATGACGACCGTGTTGATCCCGTATTCTTCGGCAATGCGCATCGTTTCGTGGACCTTCTGCGGCGTATTGTACCGGCCGGCCAATCTGCTCACATAATGCAAATCGCGGGAATGCGTGTGGTGTGTCAACAGATTTCCGCCGAGCATCATCCGGCTGAACTCCACCCCGGCAATCGTACCGGTCGGAATTTCCCGTTTTTTCGCCAGCGGCAAAAATTGTTCAGTGGCGTGAACGGGAAGAGCGGACATTCCGGCGGCTGTGGCCATCGTGCCCCCCAACGCGGCGGCCTTCACAAAATCACGGCGGTTCATTTTTTGAAACATCTTTATTTCTCCTGATTCATGGCAGGGAGATCAAAATCGTGTTTCTCCCCGTTTTTGGTGATGGTCACTTGGAGCGGACTTTTTTCCGCCTCGTATTTGGCGTCGGTAATCCGTATTGCGGTGCTGGAAGCGTGCGTCGTTTTCGACACCGCGTCATAGACTTCACTCGGTTGCAATTTCATGCCGCGAATCCGGACGATTTTATCGCCCGGCGGCACTCGCGCACTATACTTGCCATCTTTGATTTCGGCACCTTCGACCGAGGTTTTGCCGTCTGTCGGCGCAAACGCAATCGACCCGCTTTCAACGATCACGCTGTCAACGGTCACTTTTCCTGAAACGCTCACTTTGCCGTCACCGGGACAACCTGATAACATCAGTATAACAAACGCGATTGCTCCGGTAAACAGCAATCCGAAACGTTTGGACATAATTCTGGCACAATTTTCCATGCGTCTCTCCCCTGAAAACTGAATGTTGCTTCAAAAACGTCATGGAATTGACGCGGTTTCCCCGCCTTCCGATGACCCGAGCGCGACCCAGTTGTCTTCACTGATCGTATTGGAAAAGAAATGAATCGAGCCGTCACCCAGACCGGCGTTGACGCCTCCGGTATGCCTGCTTCTTGCAGCACGGTATTGATCGTATCCCGGTGCCCGGATACACAAGCCCGGAATGGCCCCGTCACAGGGATCACCCCAACAACATCCGCTGTCATAAATGGAATCGGGGAGCGAACTGTTCGGCGTTTGCAATGTCATGAACATGTTTGTCGTATCACGGGGGTCCAAAAACGAACCCCAGGCACCGGCATTTGAGTCACTGTCCACGATCAGCCCCTCCGACATGAAGAGCGTATTGGAGAGACCATCCACGACCGAACTCAAATTCTGGATTTTGTTCATAATGAAAGGGGCTCCGCGGAACTGCTCACGTTTGTAGGTCGGGGCACCATTGCCATCCCATAACCAGTCATTGCCATAATTGATCAGATAGTTGCCGCGGGCACGATGATTGGCGTCACGGGTGCACATTGCCCCTCTGCGATTGCTGGGACAGTAGTACCAATCGACTTGCGACTCGAGGGGGGCCATGTGAAGGTTGCCTGCTGCGTCCTCGTACCATTCGGTTCCATAATGGTAATCTGCGGCAAGAGCCTGTTGTTCCGTATAGGGCCAAAGCCGGGGAACCCAGGTATGTTGCCTTAATCCGTTGGCCCAAGGACCATTGGTATGGGTCGTTCCAAGAAAATTACCTTTGTAATTGTCGGCGTAATTGTGCCAGCCGAGCATCATCTGCTTGAGGTTGTTGGTGCATTGCATCCGGCGTGCTGCTTCACGGGCGGCCTGAACGGCAGGCAGAAGCAACGCAATCAAAATTCCAATGATCGCAATGACGACCAGAAGTTCAACGAGAGTGAAGGCTCGTAAGTTGCCCCCCCCCCCCATCTTAACATTGTTGATTTTTGCGATTTTCATGTTTGCCCTTTCAAAAAAAGTTGAAATCGAACCGTTGGTAAAACGACCGACTGAATAATACCAGTCAGTATCATTAACATAGGATAAGTTTGCGGGACAGAGATGTCAAGAGTGATTTGTCAATATTTTCCTGGATTCTCCTTATTTTTCCGCCATCTGCCCTGGAAAGTTTACGATTCCAGGGCGGTTTTCATCGCCGACTCGACGACAAGGCCGATTTGCGAAGCGGCACCGATTGTTGCATCGAAAAATGCCTGTTGCTTGACACCTTCCAGAATCGCAAGAATTCTGTCGGTGGTTGCTTTGGGATTGGTAATGATTGCCGCACCGGACGCGGCAATCGCCTCGATACAAGATTGGTAAAAGGCGTGAACTCTTCGATAAAAAGCGGCCCAACTTTCCCTGACGTCGGCGTCTTTGATGGCCAGAGCAAAGACCTGTGCCGTAAAAAACCTGTTCCGGTCGTCGAAAAGACACATTTCCGACGCTGACAAAATCGCTTTTCGGAGTCGGCTGATCGCATCGTGATCGACGTTTGCATAATCGACGACGAGGCGTTCCCAGCGTTGATAGTAAACCTGGCAGGCTTCCAGAATCAACTCCTTTTTGGATTTGTAGTGGCAATAGATCGAACCTTTGGTCACGGCAGCCTTTTCGGCAACCATGTCCAATGTGACGTCGGCAATCGGATTCTCGGAAAAAAGGATATATGCCGCTTCAGCAAGACGTTTCCTCATCGCTTTCCCTTTGGGGGTAGTCGAACGCAAGTGAGTTTTATCGGCTTTCATCGTGCTTTTTGTCAGTCTCTAAAATTTTGCCAGTTTATCTTGATAAAACCAGTGAGTATTATTTTATATGCCGGAAATGCATTTGTCAAGCCGTTCCTTGTGACGGCCGGCAACCTTTAGTATACTGCACAATGCCAGGAGTAATGAAGCTTTAAAACAGCAGTCTGAAGCGTAAGTGACAGGTTTTTCGGGAACGAACCGTTGAATCGGTCACTTACGTTCCCGGTTGCTGTCCTGTACAATAATGTCACTTTATTGGCACGGGACTGTATAACCATTTCACATCACCTCACCATTGACAACAACAATGTTTATCTCGATCGACGGCGGCGACGGTTGCGGCAAGAGCACGCAGGTCGAACGCCTTGCAAGCCGCTTGCGGCAACAGGGTTACGACGTTTTCACCTGCCGCGACCCCGGAAGCACGGCACTGGGCGAAGCGGTGCGCGGCATTTTGCTCAACCGGCACGACCTCGAGATTTGCCGCATGAGCGAAATGCTGCTCTTCATGGCCGCCCGCGCACAGATGGTGCAGGAACTGATCCTGCCGGCACTGGAATCGGGAAAGATTGTCGTCACCGACCGGTTTTTGCTTTCGACCATCGTTTATCAGGGCTATGCCGGCAAAATCGCGGTGGACGCCATTGAACAGGTCGGAACCATTG
>WRMR01000205.1 GCA_009776995.1 Planctomycetaceae bacterium
TTTCCATCGGAAACAACACAACAGTGGAATTGGCCGGCTTGACAATCACGGGCGGCAACACGGCTGGTGGCGACGGCGGCGGGATTTATGTTTACAACGGCACGACGTTGACCGTGACAGACTGCACGATCGCAGGGAATGTCGCGTCAATTGAGGGCGGCGGGATTTTTTCTCACGGTACGTTGACCGTGACGGACTGCACGATTTTTGGGAACACGGCACGTAACGGCGGCGGAATTCATTCATTCAACGGCACGTTGACGGTGACGAACAGCACGATCTCCGGCAACTCGGCAACTGATGTCGCCGGCGGGATTTTCTCTTACGGCACGTTGACGGTCACCGACTGCACGATCTCCGGCAACTCGGCTTATTCCGGCGGCGGGATTTGGAGTTACGGTACGGCGACGGTGACGAGTAGCACGATTGCCGGCAACTGGGCTGATTATTTCGGCGGCGGGATGTACTCTCACGATACGTTGACCGTGACAGACTGCACGATTTCCGGGAACTCTGCCTACGACGGCGGCGGGATTTGCTCTGACAGTACGTTGACGGTGACGAACAGCACGATCGCAGGAAATGTCGCGTTAGGTCGCGGCGGCGGGATTGACAATTGGGTCGGCACCACAACGATCCGGAACTCCATCCTTGCCAAAAACATGTCGGCAGCCGGCGTGGAGAATGTGTCCACGTATAACGACGACCAAACGTTCACGCACATCGCCTACTCCCTGCTTGACAGCACGGCCACCCCCAACGGCGGGAAAGCCTTCATCGATGAGGGCAACAACCTCCTGGACGTCGATCCCCAGTTTATGGCGATTCCGGCGACAATTGACGCAAGTACCACCGGTGCGAACTACGACCCCGCAAACTGGAACCTGCGTTTGCAACCCGGCTCGCCCGCCATTGACAAGGGCAACACCGCTTTGGCAGTAGACGCGGAAGGTAATCCCCTGACGCACGACCTTGACGGCAAGCCGCGCATCATCGGCAACAGGGTCGATATCGGTGCGTATGAATTTCAGGGCAGCATCGTCGTCACGACGTTTTCCGACTGGTCAACGGGAGTGCCTTGGATCCACGACCTCAGTTTGCGTGAAGCCTTGTTACTGGCCAAGGCGGGTGACGTCATCACGTTCGACGCGGCATTGTTCAACGACGATGGGACAGCGAAGGGGGACTTGGTCTTGCAGTACGGTGAGCTGGTCGTCAAAAACAGTGTGCAGATCATCGGCAACGGCGTCACGATTGATGCAAGCGGCGTGGTCAACGAGGAAGTCAACGTCAGCCGTATCTTCAATGTCTCCGGCAATGCACAAGCCGGCTGTGAGGTCGAACTCGTCGGCTTCACGCTGACCGGTGGCGTCACGTCAACACAAGGCGGAGCGTTGTACGCGAAAAACGCACAACTCACTTTGACCGACGTGACGTTCGTGGGCAACACGGCCAATTACGGCGGTGCGGTTTATTTCGTCGACAGCACAATTATCGTGATGGACTGCACGATGACCGGTAACCACAGCAAATGGGGCGGTGCGATTTATCAAAACGGCGGTGCGCTGACGAGTAGCGGCAGTAATGTGATCATAGAAAACACCGCAACTTGGGGCGGCGCGATTTACCAGGCGGACGGCAAGTTGTCGCTTGATGACGTGACGATTTCCGGCAACGATTCGACCTACGGCGGCGGTCTTTACCAAGCCAAAGGCACGGCAACACTCACCGCGAACACCACAATTTCCAGTAATACCGCCAGCAGAAGTTTCGGCAGTGCCATCGTCAAAGCAAAAGACGCCGTCCTGACCATCAACAACCATGATCTCGATACGGCATTGAGCCTTTACCTTGATGAAATCGAACGATTCCTGTAGAATGGGGAAAACGTCACGCAAAACCGGCTTTGCGTGACATCCCCGGCGGCCTGAACGCCGGGCTATCCGGTAAAATACGAATCAGGATGGAATCATGGTGAGCGACTTGATGAAGGACTGGGGAACGGTTCCAACGCTTTGGAACCGGCGGCATTTGTTGGGGTTGGAAGAGCTTTCGGCGGCGGAAATCACGCTGATTCTCGACCAGGCGGAACGGTTTCGCGGCGTGTTGACAAGCGGTGACCGGAAAATTCCGCTGTTAAACGGCAAGACCTGTGTCAATCTGTTCTTTGAAAACTCGACACGGACGCGGACCAGTTTCGGCCTGGCCGCACGTCGGCTGGGGATCGATGTCGTTGAATTTTCCGCCGCGACGAGCAGCCTTTCCAAAGGCGAAACGATCATCGACACGGCGAAAAACCTCGAAGCGATGCAAATCGATTGCGTCGTTGTGCGGCACAGTTGTCCCGGCACGCCGAAATTCCTGGCCGAAAACATCAACAGTGTGGTTCTCAACGCCGGAGACGGGGCGCACGAACACCCGACCCAGGGATTGCTCGATATTCTCACAATTCGCCAACGGTTCGGGACGCTCAAGGGGCTGACCGTCGCGCTGGTCGGCGATATTGCCCACAGCCGTACTGCCCGGTCGAACATCCAGGGGCTGAAAAAACTCGGGGCCAACGTCATCGTGTGCGGCCCTTCGACGCTTGTTTCCAGGTACTGGGAGGAATTCGGCGTCGAATGCAGCTACAGCCTTGACGACATTCTCAATCGCGTTGATGTGTTCAATCTGTTGCGCATCCAGTTTGAGCGGCAGGTGGTCCGGCCGTTTCCGTCAATTGCGGAATACGCGCACCTGTACGCGATGAACGGCGAACGGATGCAGCGCACGAAAAAAGACGTACTCATCATCGCGCCGGGACCGATCAACCGCGGCGTCGAAATCACGCCTGAAGTGGCTGACGGTCCGCACTCGGCGATTCTCGACCAAGTGACCAACGGCGTTGCCGTCCGCATGGCCGTGCTTTGGCTGACACTGGCGCGGAGTGCAGAGTATTGAGGCGATACGTCGTGACATCTTTTTTCGCAGATCGTTGTGCCTTATTATTCCGTTTTGCCTTGCTTCAGGGTATTGGAATGATGTATAATATTTCTCATCAGGTTGACTGTTACGTATTGAAATTTCAATCAGAATCGGAGGGTAAGTCATGGCCAATCTTATCTCATTGAAAAAGCATGTCGTGTGGTGTTTTACGGTTTTGCTCGTGTTGCTGTGGAATGGTGCCCTCAACGCCCAACAGATGCGCACCTGGACGGATTCGACGAGGCAGTTTACCGTCGAAGCTAAAATGGTCGAGTTCGACGGCGAAAACGTCAAGTTGGAAAAAGCTGATGGTCTGACCGTCACGCTGGCGATTTCGAAGCTGAGTCTGGCCGATCAGCGGTATGCACGGCAGCAACAGACAGCCAATCCCTTTGCGGGCGGCGAACCGGCCGGTGCAACGTCCGACAATCGCCCCGCAAACGGCGGTACGGGGTCACAAAGCGGAACGGCGCGAAGCGGTAACGTGAACGGTGTGGAAAAAATCGTTGTCGGAGTCGTTTCAGGCTGGAATTACAAGCCGGAACCTGTTCCATGGGACGGGGAAAAAGCCAATTACCAGCCTTGTCCCATTTCGGGGGACAGCGGGGTCGGTTACTTTCAAATGCTTGACATTGTCAAGGGCACCGACGCTGCGATAGCCGTTGCAACGTATGACAATCACAATACGAATTCGACGTTCGCCTGCATGATGAACATGAATGCGGGCAAAACAATTGCGCACGACATGAAACACAAGGCGAAAATCTGGGGGCTTTCACCCGACGGAAAACGGGTCATGGCAACACCCAACGATTTTCAGGACAAGGTTGGCAAGTCCCGGCTGGACTTTTACGGGATAACGGACAAAGGGTTGACCCGGACCAGTTCGCTGATTCCCTACGCGGATGGCAAAAATGATTACAACCGTTACATTGAATGGGCCGCATGGGTTTCGCCGACGCATATTCTGACGTGTAATAATGACCATACTCTCCGGCTTTGGGACATGAAGACCGGCAAGGCGATTTACCAGACGGCACTGGGAGCAAAAAATGTCGTTTTGAGCCCGGACCGCAAGGTCATGGTCGTACCATCCCAGTCCGGAGTGTTTTTGTGTGATACGATGACCGGCAAAACGCTCGGCAAACTCAGCGGCGATCCCTCGACTTCGATTGAGTTCGACTTTTCCCCGGACCAGACCCGTCTGCTCGGCGTGATGCACAAACTGCCGAAAAGCCTTTCGTCTGGCGACATCACAGACGAACTTCGCAACAAGGTCGTGCATATCTGGGATTTGACGACCGGCCAAAAACTCAACGAATGGGTCTTCAATTCCGAGCCGACCGTCGCACGTTGGGTTGACAACCGCATGATCATGAAGAGCAACACACTTTACGATTCGAAAACAGGGGTTCCGGTCTGTCACTATGATGGCGGATATGTCACGACCACAACCTTCAACGGACTGTTTTGCTATCTGCTCATCGTCCGGACAAACGAATACGTTTTGGCTTCGGCCAAATTACCGCACAAAGCAGCAGTCGATGTGGCTGACAAGGGCAACGTCAACGAGCGTTTCGTCCTGTATCCGGGGGCTGAAGTTTCCATCAAAGTGGAAACCGACGGTTCGGCTGACGAAAACGAAATCCGTAAATTTCTTGAGCGAAATCTGTCCGATTGCGGGTTCGTCGTGACAAACTCAGCCAAAACACAGTTCACTGCCTCGGTCAGGAAAAGTGCCGAAGGCGAAGAAACCTATCGTGGCGACAGTGGGATGTTTCCCAGACCGCCACTTCCCAGGCCGCCCTTTTCCATGTCGCCACTGTTTGACAGGGGTGGGCCGCAGGTTGATGTGAAAATCACCGTTCACGAAAGCATATTGACCATTTCGAGCAATGGCAAAGAGTTTTGGAAAATGGGTGTGAGTGCCTACCCCGAATCCATTCCGTTGGACAAAGACCGTTCGATCCAAGAAATCGCCGACGAGCTGTGTAAGCCCGACCTGGAATTTTTCGCAAGAACACAACTCCCGCGTTACCATACGGGCGAAGTGCCGCAACGTGTGCCGTTTGCCATCGTCCGCCAGGGTATCCCGGAAAACAACTCCGCACTCATCAACGCAACCCTGACACCAACCGGAGTGAGGTAAACGCAAAGTTCAAAGTTCAAAGTGCAGAGTGAAAAGTGAAAAGTGAGAATAAAGAGCTTGAGATAAAGCACTGCACAATCCCGGGATGGCATGTTAGCCGCGCCGCCTTGCGACGCACATGGCAGGGCGGTTTCGCGGTGACCGCCGATTGGCACGAGTTCGAGGCACACATGAAAAAATCTACAGTACTGTTTGCTTTGTGGTTGATTTTGCTATCGGGATGTTTTTCCCAGGTATTTGCAACTCAACCTTATCGGCCAGGATGCTGGCGGGATATTGATACGAATTACCGTTTCAATGCCAAAGGAAATGGCCATATCTCGTTGTGCCGCAAGGAACCGGATCAAGTGATTTTCGAAGTCCAGGGGTCGGGGAATTCAGAATACTGCGTTTGGCACAAATATGTTCTTTTTCGTGTTGTCCCGTTAAAAAATGATGGCGATGAAATTGAAGATTTTGGTGACAACGAAAATGAAGCAATGCGGCACCCTCCGCCAATTGATTTCTCCCCGGAAACGATCAGTTTGCCCGGCCAACCTTATGAGTATTACATTTTCATCAGGGAAACGGCGGAAATCATCGGACCGCTGACCGAAGATGAGTTTATACATCGTGATGAGGTCGGCAAATATCAAGTCAAATGGAAATACATCGAAAGAACAAACAGAGAATACTCCAACGGCATGACTTGTCTTGTGATTTATTTCCTGTTTATGCTGTTTTGCATGTACGTCTTGCCTTGGCTCATCCTCTTGGTTATCATCATATACTTGGTACGTCAATGTATCAAAGAGCGGTGTGCCATGCGGCAAGCGGCTTGTGTTGAAAAAAACCGGGATGGTGACGTTGAAGAAACGGCTTGATCGTTGTGAATAAATCCTGTCATTGCGCTGCGCTTCATTCCGGCTTTTGTACTTCGACCACCTTTATTTGTGAACGACGGTCATGGTGTGACCGGTTCCAGGAACCGGGGGCTAAACATCGTTGTGGTGAAAATATGTCTTCGCGGTAAAAATCATTGACAAGGAAAAAATGAGCAAATACGTCATCGGAATCGACTTGGGGACGACCAACAGCGTGTTGGCCTACGCGGAAATCACTCCCGGCACGGAGCGCGACAACGCCGTCGCACCGGTGGTTGAGATATTGCCGATTCCGCAATATGTCGCGGCGGGTACGGTCGAGCCGCGCAAGAGTTTGCCGTCGTTCCTTTATTTGCCGACGGAACAGGAAGCGGCACAGTACGAAACCGCGCTGCCGTGGGGACGCGGCCAGACGGGCGGCGGTCGCACCATCGTTGTGGGCGAAGCGGCGCGGCGACGGAGTTCGGAAGTGCCTGACCGGTCGATCAGTGCGGCCAAATCGTGGCTCTGTCACAGCAAGGTGGATCGCCGTGCCCCGATTTTGCCGTGGGGTGCCGCTGACGACATCGGAAAACTCTCGCCGCTTGAAGTGTCGCGGGCTGTGCTGCGGCATCTCATCGATGCCTGGGAAACGGCCTTTCCCGATGCCTCCGTCGCGGAACAGCAGGTGGTGCTGACCGTGCCCGCTTCGTTTGACGCGAGTGCCCGCGAGTTGACCCGCGAGGCGGCCATTGCCGCAGGATTGCCAAAAGATCGGCTGCTGTTTCTCGAAGAACCGCAGGCGGCGGTCTATTCGTGGCTGTGTGAAACCGGCGACCGCTGGCGGAAAATGTTGCGAGTCGGCGACAAGTTGCTCGTGTGCGATGTCGGCGGCGGGACGACCGACCTGACGCTCATTACCGTCGAAGAGGATCAGGGCGAGTTGACGCTCAAGCGGCAGGCGGTCGGCGACCACCTGCTCGTCGGAGGCGACAACATGGACCTGGCACTGGCGCATCTGGTCGCCGAACTGCTTGCGGAAAAAGGCACGAAACTCGACCCGTGGCAGTCGGTTGCCCTGTGGCACAGTGCCCGTGACGCAAAGGAATCACTGCTTGCGGAGAACGCGAAAAAGTCGCACAAAATATCGGTCCTCGGCCGTGGCAGCAAGTTGATCGGTGGCACGGTTTCCGTCGATGTGCCGCGTGATCAGGCCGTGACGTTGCTGGCGGACGGTTTTTTCCCGAACGTTGCGCTGACCGACCGTCCGAAACGCCGTGCGATGAGCGGCTTTCGTGAAATCGGATTGCCCTTTGAACAGGACTCGGCCATGACGCGCCACCTCGCGGCGGTTCTTTCGTCGCAAGGCGAAAACGGGACGGTCGCAAAGCCGACACACGTTTTGCTCAACGGCGGCGTGTTCCGTGCGGCGACGCTCGAAAAGAGGCTATTTGATGTGCTTGCCGACTGGTTCCCCGATGCGGTGCCGCAACGTTTGTGCCCGACGTTTGAGCTTGACCATGCGGTGGCACGCGGCGCGGCGTTTTACGGCCTCTCGAAAGCCATCGGCGGCATACGCATTCGCGGCGGCACGGCACGCGCGTATTACGTTGGCATCGAAACCTCCGGCCTGGCCATTCCCGGCGCGGCGCGGCCGCTCAAGGCACTTTGCGTCGCACCGATCGGCATGGAGGAAGGCACCGAATGCGACGTGCCATCGGAAGAGTTTGCCCTCATCACCGGCGAGCCGGTTCCGTTCCGCTTTTTCAGCTCAACCACCCGCCGCGCCGACCGGCCCGGTACGTTGCTTGAAGCGTCGCACATTTCCGCACCGCAACCGGGCGAAGAACCGGAACTTGCCGAAACCGATTCGATGGAGGCACTGCTTCCGCGTGAGGACTCTGACGATGAAGAAGTGCCGGTGCATTTTCAAACCCGCGTCACCGAACTGGGAATGCTCGAACTCTGGTCTCTTGCCGCCAACAGCGACAAACGCTGGAAACTCGAATTCTCCGTGCGCGAGGAAACTTGAAGTCTCACTACGCCAGTATATCCGCGATTCGATTTTCGCCGGCATTTCTTTCCGTTTGGCAACGTTCGCCATTATTCACCACGAAGGCACGAAAAACACGAAGGAAATCAAGCGATTGGTCAGGCACGGTTTTGCAGACGCGAAAAAAGTGACGATCATTTTGGACAACTTGAACACGCACACGAAGGGTTCTCTTGACACGAGGTTCCCGCCAGCGTACTGTCGTGAAATATTGCGGCGTTGCGAGTTTGTTTATACTCCTGGGCATGGCAGTTGGCTGAACTTTGCGGAAAGTGAATTGAGTGTGCTGACGAAACAATGCTTGTGCGGACGTATTGGAAGCATCGACGAAGTCCGCAAGCAAGCCGCCGTTTGGACGGCCTGGCGAAACGATCACGCCAAAAGCG
>WRMR01000206.1 GCA_009776995.1 Planctomycetaceae bacterium
AATAACCATGCCGAACGCACGATTCGCGGTGCCGTTGTGATGCGTAAAAACAGCTACTGCAACCGCAGTGTTGAGGGTGCCAAAACGCAGGCGATTTTGATGAGCGTCTTCCAAACACTCAAACAACGCAACGCCAACGTCACAAAAATCATCGTCAACGCTCTGCATCACTTCCTCAAAACAAAAAAATTGCCTTCACTGGCGCAAGCAATCAAAAATTCGGCTGAATAGTTACTTTTCAGAAAGTTTTCAACTTCTATTTCAATGTTATTTCCGTCGGCCACCTCGCATTTCCTGAGTTTTGGTTTTGTTCATTAACATCAGTGCTTGTTCATATTCAAGACAGGCTTTCACTTCTTCATCATCAAGATTATCCGCCCAAGTATCAACACCATCATTCCATACTTCAGTCAATTTGAGTCCTGTAAGCTTATATTTATCAATGCAATACTTGAGTTCTTCACATTGATTGTCCTTGATTCCCTCAATTGCAAATAATGTAGCACTATTCAACTGTGGTATAGTAAAAATCGGAGTGTCCACATGAATACGTTTAGGATGAAAAACATAACGGGAAATCGAATTTACTCTCTCGTAAACTGTTTTTTTCTCATCTAGGCAATCATAACAATGTGTTGCTTTAAATAGGGCAAAATGATTTTTCTTTTGATCAACAACTTCTTTGAAAGTAAATGGAAATAACTGACCAGACGATGAAAAAATGTGCCAAGTATGTTCCAAGGCCACCTCATCCAAAACAAATATATCATCGGTTCCTTCAAAACTAAAGAAATTAGGCTTAGGTAATTTGGGTTCGATAATATATACTTTGGGAACTTTCCATTTCTCTGGCAATAAGCCAAAGCTCAATATCTTTGGTCCTACGCCTTTGTCCGTATAAAAAGTTTGATAAGCACTATCTTGTGATATTTCATAAACTTTAACCATGATTTAACTCCAGTTATTCCCGGTACTGTTTTTTGCGTAAAACCCCAATCAAAGACACTTTCTCAGACCGGTGCAACGCTGATTCGATTTACACGAAAAGCACATCGTATCCCACAATAAAAATAGCAACATCAATCCAAGCGTGGCTGAGCCAGGGGGCGTAAATCGAGTTTGTGCGCGAGTAGAGCCACGCCCAGTACATGCCGCCGATTGCCACGCCGAAGGAAAAAATGTACGTTGCCGGATGCGCGTAACCGAAAAACCGTCCGAGGATCACGATGTGGTGCAGCATGAAACCAAGACCGGAAAGGATCACCGCCGCGTATTTTGGGATCGCCCGGGACAGTTGACCGAACGTGAACCACCGCCAGTAATACTCTTCCAGCCCGGAATGAATCAACGAAACGAATCCGCCGAACACAAGAAAGAGCGTCGGCGTCAGAAAACCGAAGCCCTCAACCCGTTCGCGGATGGCGTCTCCTGCGGGCGTCCCCGGCCCGATCAGACCGATGGGTTTAAGCCAAAGGAAATAGAGCAAACAGATGCCCACAAGTACGCCAAATCCAAATCCGGAGCCTTCGAGCAGCCCACGAGTGTTGAACCGCCGAACCCGGAGCGGTTCTTTGGCAATTCGTACCGTGTAAACCAATGGCAGAACAAACATGATGATTTTCGTTGCCGTATAGGTTCCCTTTTGAATCGCGGGATTCCAGTCGGCCATGATCTGGAAATAGAACAGTGCCTGAACCAATGGGAAAAACAACAGAAAACACAACAGTAATGGGGATGGGTGTTTCATCATCATCGATTCTTTGTATGAAAATTATCCGGCGAAAGCCTCAGTTTTCCTCCAGCCGCCATTGTTCCACCTGGTCGTACAGGCAGAACACTTCGTCGGGAACACCGGACAGTTCGTGGCGATGGGCGAAATGACCGTTGATTTGCCAGAGCGGCAGCACGGTCGTTTCGTTGTATATGACGCGGTGCAGGTTTTCGAGTGCCTCGACCGCTTCCTGCCAGTTGCGTGCCAGGCGAACGTGACTCATGGCTTGCTCAATGTATTCGCTGCGATGGGTCACCATGCCGTTGTTACCGAACAGCAGTTCGAGGTCAACGCAAGGTTCCAGCATCGTCATTTCGACATACCAGAAATCGACGTCCGTGCCGCGTCCGACCCGCTCGTTGGGACGGTATTCAACAATACGCACGGGGATACCGACCGTGCGCCACTGTTGTTGAATCATCAGGCAGGCGTTGCGGGCAGTATCGTTCGGCGGACAGGCCAGGACCAGTTCGTCCGGCACAAGTGCCAAATAGCCGTGCAAATCGCGGTTTTGTGCGGTGAGCGCGGTTTCGTCGTCGCCTTCCGTAGCCCGGAGGTCGGCGGCTACCTCCTGTTGTTCGGCCAATTGCCGCTTCAATTCGCGCGACTTGACCTGATTGTACGCCGTGACTGCCAGCGCGACGGCAAGTTTCGGCTCATAAGGCCGCGGTATGATGCGGTCATTGTATGCGTAGCCGAACGGATCGTCGGCCTTCGTGCGCTTCGGCAATGGTGCGCTGAGTACGGTTCCATCCGACGCGTTGTCGCCGAGCAATTGCCGCAGCATCCAATCGCGGTCCAGTCCGTACAGCATTCCCCGGAGAAACGTCCGGCTCGACGTACCCGGTTTGTTGCGGTTGGGCAGCAAAAAATGCACTCGCGGCGCGGCGTAGTTGCCCAGCACAAGTTTGCTCTGCAAACGGTACGCGGCCACTCGGTCGGGCGGGACATGCTCGACAAGATCAATTTTGCCTTCAAGCAACAGTTGCATCGCGTCACTCCCGGCGGGCAATGTTTGCTCGACCAGTACGCCGGGCTTGTCGTTCATGGACAGCGAATCGTTGGCGTTACGCTGGTAAAACGCACGGTCGAAATGCCGGTTTCGTTCCGGTGAACGCGGCTCGAAACGCTTGAGCCGGTACGGGCCGTTCCAATCGCGCTGGTCGTCGGGCACATTTTCTTCAGTGTAACTCACCCCCATAAAGGCAATCGACTGTGACCGGCTCAACGGCTCGCGCAGTCGGCTTTCCGGGAACAGTGATTCGCGGTTCAATCGCACACGGACCGTCCGGCTGTCGATCACGTCAATTTCACGAAACAACTGCTCAATCATGTAATTGTGACCGTGAGCATCGGTATCATTCTGATGAAAGCAGAGCCGTTCCAGCGTTTCGGCCAAATCAAAGGCCGTCATCGTTTGGCCGTCGGACGCCCATTTCAAATCCTCGTGCAGCGTCCATTCGAAGCCGGTTTCCGTTTCCGAAAACATGACGTCCGAAAACAGGCCGAGCGGACTGCTGTAAATGCCGCCGTCAATGCCCGACCCGGAGTATTCGACCAGCGTATGTTGCAACAGACGGCGCGAGCGAATCGTCGCGCCGGTCAACGGGACGGGCATGTCGTTTGACGGAACGAGTTGATCTTCCATCGGAAAAATCGACACCGGAAGGTTTGCCGACTCTGACACCGCGACCACGATCCGCGGACAAAGTGCCTTGAGCGACCGCTCGACGTCACGCAACGCATCCGGGTCGCCCAACACGCGACGGGCATTTTCGATACCATCGTAAGCCTCAAGGTACTGCCGCGCGGCGTAACACTCGCCTGCACGGGTCACGTAACTTTGTGCCAGCCGCTGGATGGCGGCAAACCATTTCTTGTTGACCTCGTTGTCCGGGTAACGCTCTTCAAACATGGTGAGGATCGCCCGCATTTCGTCGCAATTCTCATGTTGCATGAGTGCCGCAAGCTGCGCGTCGATCTGCGACGACCACAGTTGCCGGAGTTCCGCATGGGTCTTGTTTTCCGCGTACAACCGCTCGAACCGGGCGGTCATGTTTTGTGTGTCGCCGGTACGCAAATACTGCCTGGCTTCGGTCATGAGCATCGATTCGTAAGCGTCCTGCAAACCGGGAAAGTTCGGGGCATTACGAAACAGATAATCGAAATACCCGTGCGCCGCATCGAATGCCCCGCGACGCAACTGCTGTTGCAATTCGGCGAACACCGCTTCGTGGTAGGTGATAATCGCCGCAATTGCCGACCATTCGACTTCGTATTTGTCGTCCGGTTCGTCAGCAAACGTGACCGTCAGCGTTCCCTCACGCGGCAACGGCGAGGGCGTCAGCCCGTTGCGCAAACCCAGCGGCAGCATCTTGAACGTTCCGCCGCCGAACTCCGGTTTGATCGTCAACGTGTCGAACGGCGGCTGCTCGTAAAGCGGCGTCCCCTGAGCACCCGCTGGTCCTGCCAATATGACCGGCACAACGGCGATCAAACACAACTCCATGATTCGACGCAAAAATGGCATATCAAACTCTGACATAAGGCTTCAACCGTACAATCATCACTCTGACATTGTATCATGCGGTTGGGACAAGAACAACACGACGGCGGTCACGGCGATGGGGTGTTGTTGCACGAAGCACTCACGCCAAAATAAGTTGTTCGACAAATCAGAGCCGCGACGGTCACGGAGCGGTCGTTCCGTTCAATAACTCTCGCTGTTCTGGTTGAAGTATTCACTTTCATTTTTGCGCGGCTCCTTAGCGGATGGCTTCATTGACCAGTTTGAGGCAAATGTCAATCTGTTCGTCAGTACCGACACTGATGCGCAAGCCGTCGCCGCATTCGGCGTAGTCCATGTAGCGGACCAGATAGCCGTAACGTTTCAGATATTCGTAAACCGGCTTGTGCGGTATGGTCGGATGCACGTTCCAAGTGAAATTCGCCTGCGAGTCAGGTACGCAAAAACCGAGGTTTCGCATCCCGTCGATCAGCCGTGTCCGCGTGGCGATCAATTTCCGGCGATTGTCCCGCCGCCATTCGCGGTCGAGAATCGCGGCGGTTGCCCCGGCGATCGAAAGTGCATCGCAGTTGTACGAGTCTTTCACCTTGACCATCTGCTCGATCAGATGCGGCTGCGCGAACAGATAGCCAAAACGCAACCCGGCCAGCGAATACGCCTTGCTCAGCGTCCGCGTGACGATAATCTTTTCGCACTTCGCGACGAGGTCAACGCAATCGAATTCGGCAAAATCGGCGTAGGCTTCATCGACGACCAGCGGACAGGGCAGTTGTTCGGCCAATTCAAGAATTGTCCTCTTCGGGATGACCGTTCCCGACGGCGAGTTCGGGTTCGGCAGGAACGCGAGCTTCAGCCCCTCTTTCGGCTGGGCAAACTTCGGCGGCAGTTGCCAATGGCCGTCGAACCGCACCTCCTCGCTACGGGCACCCTGGATTTCCGCCAGCGATTTATAAAGAATGTAACTCGGCCTGGGCAACCGCAACAGTTCGCCACTCCCAACGAAGGTGCGGGTCAAAATCGTGAGAATATCATCACTGCCATTGCCGCACAACACCATGTCACGCTCAACGCCATAGACTTCCGCCGCTGCCTCACGAAAGGGTTCGCCCAGCGCGTTCGGGTAACGTGACAATCCGGTCTCACACGCGGCACGGATTGCCTCGAAAACCTTATCCGACGCAGGGTACGGGTTTTCGTTCGTGTTGAGCTTGATCGCTTCGCCCGGTCGGGGCTGTTCACCGGGAACATACCCGGCCATGGCTTGGATTTCGGGACGAACGTTCATGAGGAGAGAAATTTCGAATTGATAACGTGATGTGCTGGTTCAGAACCGGTGGTTCAGTGTGACATGAATGCGCGTCGCAAGGCGGCGCGGCAAAGGGAACCATTCTGCGCTCTGGAATCTACATTCCCTTGATTTTGATGTTTTTCAGCATCACTTTCATCGGTGGGCCGACATGGGCTTGGATGGCGAGGACGCCGTCGTTGCGGCGCATTTCCTTGTCGTCGTCAATCAGGATGGAAGTCACCGTGCCGTTGATTTCCATGATGAACAAGTAGCCTTGCACCGTGACCTTGTAGTGGTTCCAGTCCTCAATCTTGAGCACCTTTTGAATGTCGTCGTTTTCGGCAAAGCGTTTCAGTTCTTTCGGCTGGTGATCGCCGCCGACAGTCGCCGCCGTTCCACGTTGGGCCAGAATGCCGCGGAAATTCTCGCCATAGATGATGCCCGAATAATTGTGCGTCCCGTCAAAGTCGGCCTGGTATCCGTAAACCGCCCAAGGCTTCGATTCGTCGCGCCATGATCGGAATTGCATCCCGGAGTTGCCCTCTTTGGAAATCCAGATGTCAAATTCAACGACGAAATTCTCCGGGACTTTGCCTTCGTAAACGAGAAACTGGTTATAGGTCAGGTGATTGGCCTCGCCTTGCTTGCCGGTCTGGCCGACGATACAGCCGTCTTCGACCGACCAGAGGGCGGGATTACCGTCCCAGCCCTTGAGGGTTTTGCCGTCGAAAAGTGACATAAAGCCGTCTTGTGCCGAAACCGTCAGGTGACAGGTCATGGTCATGAGTAACAATGCGAACAAGCGATAAGTCGATCGGGTCATGGGAATGCCTTTCTGTTAAGCCCGGCGTTACAGTTTCGTCCGGCATTTGGGATGCCGGAATACGCCGGATTTGAGTTGATACGCAAGGATTGCCGCAACGGGCGGCAAATCCATCCAGACATCCAGCATAACCGATCCGGGTGGAAATTGCAAGCGGCGGGAAGAGATCGAAGGTGTGGCTCTGATGGAAACTTTTTTACCGGGGGCTACTCCAATCGATATTCCATGCCGTAATTTTCACTCATGCTGCGCCTGCCACGGGGTGCGGCCGCCTTCCTGGATGTGGAGCATCCACTGTTGCGTCATTTGTCGGAATTGGCCGGGGGCTTTCGCACGCAAGTCGTCCTTTTCAAGCGGGTCGTTGTGCAAGTCGTATAATTCCATCGGGGAAAACGGCGTGTTTTGAAGGATTTTCCATTGTCCCCGAATCACCGCATTGTTGGTTTTACCGGCAAAAGGAAGCCCGCCTTCCCGGCGAACGAAATACAGCGACCTTTCCGGCAGTTGATCGGTTTTGCCAGCCAACAGATCACAAAGGCTCACACCATCGATTCGCTGTTGAAAACCACCGTCCTTCGAACACCCTGTGGCATCGACTTTGCTTCCGGCGGCTTCAAGAATGGTCGGGAAGAAATCCATCAACACGGCCTGCGCATCGGTTTGCGTTCCCGGTTTGACCCGGTTCGGCCAACGCACAAGGCAGGGAACTTTCAGCCCGCCTTCGTACATTTCCCCTTTCGAACCACGATGCGGGCCGTTATACGCGCCGACATCGATCTGGCCGCCGTTGTCGCTCGTAAAAATCACGAGCGTGTTTTGCTCGAACCCCGTTTCCTTCAATGTTTGCAGGACACGTCCGACACCGTCATCGAGATGCTCAATGAGCGCAACAAGTTTGGCACGTTTTTCGTCGATTCCCGGTTCGCGTTCCAGGACGCGGTCGAGATATTCCTGCGGCGGTTGAATCGGCCCATGCGGAGCGTTATAGGCAAGGTACAGGAAAAACGGTTCGTCCTTGTTCCGCTCACGTTCACGCAGGTAATCGCAAGCCCAATCGGAGAAAAGATCGGTCGCGTGTCCCTGCGGGTCGATGATCTCGTCGTTGCGTCGCAGGTAGTTGATGTCGTGTCGGCGATGCGTGTAGTAATCGTCCATCATGTCGCCGAGAAACCCGTGAAAGAAATCGAACCCGCGTTCATCAGGCGTGTCCGGCGATTCCAGGCCGAGGTGCCATTTCCCGATGATCCCGCTGTGATACCCCTGCTTTTTCAACGCGGCGGGGAGCAATGTGAGTTTCTCGGAAAGCCGGCCCCAGGAATCTTCGACGTGTGTCCGAATCACGCCTGGAACGCCTGCCCGGTCGGGAAACATGCCACTCAGTAAAGCCGCACGGGACGGCGAACAAACGCTGCTGTTCGCCCGAAATTGGGTGAAACGCATTCCGTCTGTGGCCAGCGAATCGATATGCGGCGTTTGAAGATTCGGCCCGCCCATGCACGACAAGTCGCCGTAACCGAGATCGTCCGCTATCATCAGCAAGACATTGGGATGCTCCACGGTTTCCACCGCCGGAAGTGTGGGATGCATCGCGATAAAAAACGTTGTCATAAGAAGGATACACTCGAGTGATTTCATGGCCATTATACCACCAACCGCCAATAGGCTGGCATTTTCACAATTGAGAAATTATGTTATATTTCCTCCTTTGGCATTCATCAAACAAGGAGGCCCCTCATGTTGCGAGCAAGTTATAGCGACGAGGAAAAATCTCTTTTTCACCAACTGCGATACAGCTATCCCGATGAACGCGTCATGCGACGGTTTGAAATTCTGTGGCTTCATGCTTGTGGAAAATTCGCGACGGAGATTGCGTTCATCGTTCAGCAAAACGACGACACCGTTCGCAAAGTGATCAAGGATTTCAAGAAAGGCGGCGTCGCA
>WRMR01000207.1 GCA_009776995.1 Planctomycetaceae bacterium
CATCCCGATAATGACATTCCGCCGGACATTGCCGCCAGGTTCGGCAACCGCCTGTTCGGTTGCGACGCCTGTCAAAGCGTTTGTCCGTTCAACTGGCCGAAAACCACATGTTTGCCAAATGGTCTCACATCGCGCAGTTTGCGGGAACAGATCGAAACGGGTATGATGTCACTTGCAGAAATCGAACGCCTTGACGAAAGCGAGTTTCAACGCCAGTTCGCCGGAACACCGCTCGCGCGACTCGGCCTGGCACGACTGAAACGCAACGCGTCCATCGTGCGTGAGAATGCAAAGGACTCACACAAAAATATGCGGTTCGATCCATCAGAGCCGCAACGGTACCGGAACGGTCATTCCGCTCAATGACTTTCGCGGCTTTGAGTGAAATGTTCACGTGATTTTTACGCGACTCCAAAGCAACAACAGTCGGAATGACGGGACTCAATGTGAAGAGAGTCGGACAATTCAATTTGCTTCCGGCTTTCAGTGATTCTCCACTCTGACTTTCATTGTCGAAAGAGTGCGATTTTCTTTGTGTCCTGCACGGAAAACTTGCCTTCGTCCATGTCATAAAACACATTGAAACACTTGCAACAGAGATTTTCCGACGGGTTGGAAGGGAGTTCAACGTGACAGGACAGGCATTCGTAAAAAAGATCATCCCCCTGGGGATACTCCTTGGCCGGGTCAAAATCAATATATTCCTTACCCATTTCAAGTTGACTCCAATTTTCATGAAAAAGCGCGAATCACGCCGACAAGGTCAAAGGCAACGGCACGATATTTTGACAGTGGCTACAATTTTACCGGAGATTGTACGAAAAATCAATCCTCTGCAAACCCCCTGTTATCGCCCTCCTTTGAAGAAATTTTTCAGCAGATTGGCGGCTGCGTCACGGCTGTCAGCGTTATTCGACGCGGAAGCCGGTTTTGCCGCAGGGGTCTCCTGTTGCGGTTCCACCGATTCCGGCTCAGTGGCATTGCTGTAAAGTTCTTTCAAATCATCCGTCACACTGTTCAACTCGACCGTCGCGGTTTCCATCACCTCATCATCATCGCCCATGAGCCAGTCGGTCACGTCATCGCCGCCTCCCGCTTTGACTTCCTGCGCTGCGACTGCGGGTTGCAACGCAACTTCAACGGTGCGAACGACCGCTTCCTTCACCGACTCCACCTTCGGTTTTTTCTCGCCCTGAACGGAAACCGAAATTTGAAAGTGAAATTCCAACGGACCGACCACGATTTTGTCGCCGGTTTTCACCTCTTTTTCACCGAAAACGCGCTCGCCGTTAATATAAACACCGTTTTTGCTCTGCATGTCCCGCACGGCGACATAACCGCCTTCTTCGGAAATAATGGCACAGTGATAACGGCTGATTAACTCGCTTTTCGGCTTCAGGTGACAATCTTCCGCACGACCGATAAAAAATTTCGGCACATTGATCGAGATGGCCTGACCGGCACGCGACCCGCTTGATACGACAAGTTTCACATCCATTTTTGGCCCCAATGTCTCTGATGATGAGTTGTGTAACAGATTTTGCCCTCGGTTTCAGGAAACCAAATTTGACTTATTTTGTGTATTACGATAATTCTACCAAACCCGAAATACTGTTTCAATACACCGGTCAAAAATCGTTTGCCCCGGATTCCAATTTTTATCTGCAAACTCTCCTGTTTGGTCAACATTTCCTGAATGCTAATGTCATTGTAACAAAAATTTATCCATATTACCAGAGAAAAACAGCACAAAACACCTATTGTTACAAAGGAATGCCAAAACCACGCATTGATTATGCGGGCAATTTTCTTTCGTACTTGTTATTGTGAATTTTCCACTGCGACATAAAAATGCTGGGGATTGCTTTCACGACGGCTTGGCCAAACGGTTGGCGGTTCATCGAGATCGCGGAAACGGTCCGCAATAACATCGGCCATTTGTTCGACGGCAAAGCGTTCCGACGCGTAATGTCCCGGCAAAATCAGGGCGATGCGATTTGCCGACGCTTCAAGATATTGGTGAAATTTCGCTTCGCCGACAAGAAAAACGTCCGCTTTTCGTGCGATGGCCTGTTCGAGAAATTCGCCCGCTGCGCCGCAGCCGATGGCGACACGTTGCACAGGCCTGTCCGGGTCACCGACGTAGGGCAAAACCTTCAACCGGAACAATTGTGCCGTTTTTTCGACCAGTTCGCGGAGTGACACAGGTTGCGGCAACATTCCGACTCGGCCTGTTCCCTGCGGTGGAGTCACAAGGGACGAGGGAGTGGCAAGATTGCCCGAAGCATCCGGTGGGCCGTGGTCGGCAATGGGCTGCGGATAAAGCGTCGCAATATCAATCAACCCAAGCATTTCAGCGATTTGCTGGTTGATGCCCGTCGCGGCGGAATCGAAAGCGGTATGTGCACTGTACACAGCCACACCGGCACGAATCAGTTGCCAGAGCATCCGGCCGCCTGTCGTCTCCGTTGTGATTTGCCGCACCGCCTGAAACGGGAACGGGTGGTGCGTGACGATCAGATCAACCTGCTGTTCGACGGCCTCACGGCAACTTTCCGGCGTCACGGTCAGGCAGGTCATGATCCGCCGGACCGGCATTGCGCAATCGCCGACCAGCAAGCCGACGTTATCCCAGCTTTCCGCCAGCGAAAGCGGATATCGGGTTTCCAAAAAACGAACGACGGTTTCAAGTCCTAATGCCATAACAAAGCAAATTATCGCACATGTTTGGTAAAAGTGCAAATCGTCAGGAAATTTTTCTCAAACAGAGACACGGAGGTAAGGACAACCACGCCAGGATCACCACGGATTCTTTCCTGTGTCTTTGTACCGCCGTGTAAAAACTTTGGAAAAGCTCACATTTTCCCTCTTGACACTGATGTTTTATTTTGATAAATTTATTATAGTAGATTTATGATAGTAATATTTTCATCAGGAAGGAGGTTTGCCATGAAAACGCCACATATCGGTCGGGTGCAAATGAGAATTCTGCAATGTCTCTGGTCACGGGGGCGGGCTAACGCACGGGAAATCACCGAGGCACTCTCAGCCGACGAGCCGATCGCGCACAGCACGGTGCAAACGCTGTTGCGGCAGCTTGAGGAAAAAAACGTCATCACGCACGACGCCGAAGACCGGACGTTCGTGTTTTACCCGCTTGTCCGGGAACACGATTACAAAAAAGGGGCAACGCAGGAACTGATCGGCCGCTTTTTCGATGGTTCGCCGTCGGAACTCTTCGCGTTCCTGCTCGAAAACGAAACGGTCGATTCGGAAGAATTGGCCAAAATCAGTGCAAAGATCAAATCGCAAAGTACACAACGCAAAGCTAAAAGTTAAAAGTTCAAAGTTCAAATCGCAAAAAAAAACTTTGCACTTTGCGTTTTGAACTTTGCGCTGAAAAAGGAGATTGATCCATGTCGATGACAATTCTATTGACCGTGTTTGCATTCCTCATCCAATCGACGCTGCTGTTGATGATGGGGTTTTTGACCGGCGTTACGTTGGGACGCAACCGTGTCCTGCTGCGCCAAATCGTGTATCGCATGACACTCGTTGCGGTGCCGGTGTTGCCGGTGATTTCGCTGCTGTTCCTGTCACTCGGTGCGCCGGGGTTTGCCGTCTGTCTGCCCGACTCGTTTCAAACGACGCGCATCGCAGTGCCTGTTGAACCGGCAGTCGTGGCTGGCGATGAGAATGCCTGTCCCTTGCCACACACCACTCACACCCAAGTGCCGAGCATCATCAACGATTCCGAGTTACCGGGAGACCGGCAACCCGCCTTCGACCAACTCCAATCGCAGGCATCAATCGTTCCCACCACAACCCCCGATCCGGAAACCCCACAATCATTATCCGTTGCCAGCCGCCCGTCAGCGGCCACGGCTGTTCGGGTTTTTCTCGCAATTTGGGGACTCGGCGTCTTGCTCTTTGCGGCACGTTGGATTCGTTCGCAACATCGGGCCGCCACGATGCTCCGCACGGCTGTGACGGTCGAACCGGCATTGATGTTGCGGCTGGCAACCTGTGCCGAACGTCTCGGCGTCAAACAACCGGTGCGGCTGTTGCAAAGCCCGTTTCTTTCCAGTCCGTGTCTTCTGGGTATTCGCAGGCCAACCGTGTTGCTACCCGACGCCTTGCCGCACTCGGATCGTGAACTCGACGCGATTCTCGTGCATGAGCTGGCCCACCTGCTTCGCAACGACATTGCGTGGCTTTTGCTCGCGCGCATCGTGACGGCATTGGCATTCTTTCAGCCGCTCCTCTGGGTGATCAAGCGGAAAATACACCAAACATCGGAGGAAATCTGCGACGACGAGGTGCTGCGTTTCGGCATCGACTCGAACGCTTACGCCGGGCAATTGCTCGACGTGGCTGCGAAGTACCTGCCCGGCGAAACGTTGCCCGACTGTGTGCTGACGATGGCCTCGCGGAAAAGCCGCCTGCGATTGCGCGTCGAGCGTATTCTCGACTCCAGCCGCATGATTTCCGCCGCCGTGAGCCGCAAATCGCTACTTTTTGTCGCCGCCATGATCCTTTTGCTCACGCTTATCACCGGCAGTTTTTCGATTGAAGCGTCGCGTGGCAAAAGTGACTTGCGTGATCCCAATCCCACGCTTGCAACACTTGGGACACAAGACGTTGTGGAATCTCCCAAAAACCGAATGGTTCTTCGCCGCATCCCTTATTTGTCGGACATCCCTTTCATTGGCGTGATGTTTCAGTATCAGTATGAACCCCCGGCACAGCCTCAACAGCCGCCAACATCAATCACTTGCCGGGTTCTTGACTCTGAGGGCAATCCGATCAGCGGTGCGAAAGTCATTGTACGATTGTTGCGGGAAGACTCGACGCGGGAATTGAAAGAAAAGCCTGTTGCGAAATACCGTTTGAGAAGCAATTCCCAAGGTGAATATCGTTTTGCCGTCACGAGCGAGCAAGCCGCCGACCCGGAATTGAGGATTCATATCGCGGCGGCGCACCCGGATTACATCAGTTGCGGGTTCATTTTTGAGAAATACCAAAATTTCATCGAGCTGTATCAACTGTCGGACAACGAACTGCGCACGTCGATCACGCTTGACCCGTCGGCCAAAGTCACCGGAAAGGTTCTCAAACCGGACGGGAAGCCCGCCGCGTCCGTACTGGTTTACGCGTCGTCAGGAGACATCAATTCCGTCCAGACCAGCACGCGAACCGATGCTGAAGGGAATTTTACCATCGGCACCCAACTCGCAAAATACGAGAAGGAATACTACAAAGACCGCCTTGTCCATGTTTTGCCGAAAGATTATGCCCCGCTTGCGTTCGTGTTGAATGATGAGGATGCTGATCTTGGCACCGTGCAACTGCAAGAGGGCATCGTGCTGAAAGGACAGGCGGTCGATTGTAACGGGAACCCGGTGCCGAACGTGTGGCTGTCGCTAATGCTCAATGATTCGCCCGGCGTTCGGCGGCACGGGCATGACGCCTCATGCCGCGCAGCGGTGACGGACGCTGACGGATATTTTCAATTCCGGCCTGTCATGCCGGGCGATTATCATATCGAAACCGGCCTGTTGATGGAATACGACCGCGACGATTGGGTGCTTGCCCCTGAATCGGCGTATGTCAACCTGGCGGATGCGGATTTTTGGACAGGAAAACCATTGCCACGAAAAGAACTCCCGTCAAAAAACGAAGCGATCCCATTCCCAAGAAAGATGGTTACAATTACCAACAAGCCCGTTCAGGAGGTCGAATACCGCGCCCTGGAAACGGTTGATTGCACGATTCAGGTGACCAACGATTTCGTGAAAACGCATTCTGCCAAGTTCGGTTTACGTGGTCAGCTTGCCGGTCAGCATTGGTCAACCGATCATCTCCCCGCCGGAAACGAAAGCGTGGTGAAGGTGCCTGTCGGACTGAAAGACGCTTACCTGACACTTTGGGACATGGACGGCAATCATTATTATCCGTTGAGATTCCGCATGTCGGAAACGGAACCGTGGACGAACAACTGGTACGCAACCATCGGCGACATGGAACGCGGTGCGAATCTTACCGTGGAAGTGCAACCCTGTGAACCGGGGGTGCTGAAAATTGCCTGTCTGGAACCGGACGGCAACCCGCTTCCCCAAAACGGCCTTGATGTCAGGTACAAGAACGTCGCGTTTGAAGACCCAAAGATCATCACGATCAACGGCGACACGGTGATGACGGGCATTGAGCGGCATTCACCAAGTGTCGAATTTGCCGTACTGGATGGCCGGCAGATGATGTGGCGTTATCATCCCGTGCTGGCGGACGAGGAATTTGTCCTTTCCGCCTCCGGTTTTGACGATCAGGGACGCTACGAGCCGGTCGAACAAACGCTGTCACTCCGCCCCGGCGAACTCCGTGAAATGAAAGTGACGCTCAAAGAACGGGTGAAAGAATAACACGAGTCGCAAAAAACGAAATACGCGAACATTTCAAAAAACGTTCGCGTATGTTGTTTTTCATTGCTTCGCGGGAAACGACGTCAAAGTCTGCCCGTTCGCTGTTGTGGTGCGCCGACGGCACCGCGATTGGCACCGCCGGGCATTCCGCCTCCACCACCGGGTATTCCACCACCGCCCGGTATTCCGCCGCCAAAGCCGCCCTGCGCACCGCCCCGGTTGCCCGTATTGCGGTTTGTGCTGCTCGACGAATTGTTGGTCACAGTGACCTTATCACCAAGCCAGGCTTTGAGAGTCGTGGAAAGATAAGCCCCGGAGCTTTGGTCGTAATTCACAACGCCGGTGGTCGGCTCCTGATTTTGCGAAAGCCGGTCCAGTTCCTCAACGAAAGATTTGACCTGCAAATACAACTCTTCCGGCGAATAAACAATCAATGAATTGATCGTTTTTTCCACGGACAGCGTCATGGTCTGCACTTCCGTCTGAGTCATTGCCTGGTTTTGATTGCCGCCGCGTCCCTGCCCTTGTTGCATCATACTAAAAAATGCCTGGGGACCGCCGGGCATTCCACCCGGACCAGCCGTCATCAGCATCTGGAGAGGATTACCCTGCGGACCGCCCGGTTGGTTGGGTTGACCGCCGCCCGGTTGACCGGGTCGTCCTCCCGCACCCTGCTGACCGCCGCCGCGGTTGCCGCCCTGATTGCCGCCCGCCCCTTGCAGGTTTTCGGCGAAAATCGTCCGCACGGCTGTTTCGGCATCTTCGGCTTTCATGTATTCCAGCTTGATCAGGTGCGGTCGGGAGTAAATCATCACATCGTCCGTACGGCCAAGCCGGTCGAAAATTGGCAACAACTCCTGAATCGTCAGGTGATCGACCCGGTTCGCGTTGATAATCAGCATGTTCGACCGGGCATCGACGTAAACATCATACGGCCCGGTCGCCTGAATCTTTGAGCCGCCGAATATCCCTGTCATCAGGGCTTGCATCGGATCGTTCGGAATACCGGCCAACGGATCATTCGCCGTGCTTGTCGAACTGTACGTCCCCAGCACCGTGGTGAGCATGGTTTTGATCGTCTCGGCCTTGGCGTTCTTAATCAGGTAATACTCCGTGGACTGCGATTTGAGAATCGCCTCGCTGGTAAGTGTTTGGATCAGTTCCTCGAACATATCCAATGTATAAGGATCATTGCCTGTCATCGATACGCCTGCGGATGTGATCGCAACGGAAATATCACCTTGGCCGGGAGCAATGGGCCGTGGAGCACCCGGTCCCGGCCCGCCGCGAGGAGGCGGAAAGCCGGGACGTTCCGCGTCAAAAGCCGGAAGATCTGCGGCAGATGATGGTTCTGTCACGTCATCGGCAAGGACATTCGGATTCGGCACAATGCCGTACAGTGGGCTTTGATTTTCGTCGGTCGTCGGCGTTGTGACATTCTCTGTCGCATCGTCACCTGTTGCATCGTCTGCCGCGACTTCTCCATCGGCAACCACATCCGTATCGTCGGCACCTTCTGTGTCAGCAACAGCCTCCGGGTCGGCAACGGCTGCCGGTTCCTCCTGCTTCTCCTGACGGTAAACGACTGTGGTGAAACGTCCGCCCAAAGCCGTTTTCTGCGTTGACAGGCGGTCTTCCGAAGGAACCATATGCGGTGAAGCAGGGGCCGCGTTCGACGGAACAGAAGCCGGTTGCAACGCGGGCAAGTCCGGTTCGGGCTGCTCCGCCGGTCCGAATAAACTGTCGAGGTGCATGTCCAATGGCGAACGGCTTGAGGTCAAAGGCACAACACCGGCAGGTTGGGAAAAGCCCTGCGCAGGCGGCATTGGATTCGGTGCATTGCCCGGCGTCGGCTGAGGCTGTATCTGCGGGGGCGATTGCATTTCGTCGGGCGCATTTTCATCGGCGAGGCCGTCGG
>WRMR01000208.1 GCA_009776995.1 Planctomycetaceae bacterium
TTTTCACGGTCTTCGGTTTTCGGACTTCAGCCTCCGGCCTTGGGTTTTCGGGAGAGATTTCGGAGGTGGAATCTGAACCCGGAACCCTGAAGTCTAAAGCCTGTCTCTGCCCCTCCACTTCTTCGCCATGCACTTCCTCAAGCCAATCCCCGTCGGTGGCTTCGGCGATGGTCCGCGAAATCCGCTGCCTGCGACCCGACTTGCCCGACTCGTAATCGTCGAGCGAAGCAAACTGTCCCAGATTCGGTCCCGGCCAGACCAGGTGCTTTTTACCAAACACCAACTCACCGGCATCGACCATTTTCTTGACCACCTTCCGCACCTCGTCGGACTGGTCGGACGTGATACCAAGTTCCGCCGCAAACCCTTTCGGTTTCATCGGGCGGTACTTCGTTCGCGTCACAATGGCGATAATCCCTGAACGTATTTCCTCGCGTGACAACATGGAGTTGTTCTCCTTCATAATGATTTGATTCCAACCGGGCAAGGTGGTTCTTTTAACAGAAATCATACCCGATTTTTCAGTCACTGGAAGTCTTCGGGTGAATTTGCGATGCGACACCCGACTGGGTAAACTGACAGAGTTATCACGGATTTTCAATAAAAATTTTTTAAAAAACAAACAAAAAATCGTATCACTCGTTTTAAAATTGTAGTAGCTATTTGCTGTGTGATAGACTTTAGACGGCAAATAGCTGGTTGTGATCGTACATTTGATCTGGTATTATCACAGCATTTTCGTTATTCTATCGCTGGAAAACAATTTCCCTTTGCTGGTTTTGCAGTGAAATGCGGAGCAAACATCATGTCGAACACGGTACTCCCTCATTTTTTTGATAAAATCGTTTCAAATCAATGCTTGAAATACTCGTTAGTATTCGCTATCATCAGTTGCTTTTTGGCAGCAGGTTGCAAATCAAGCGATAAGTCCAAGTCTTTCTTCCCGTTTTACGGCGACGGAACGGCGGCCAACTCTCCTGCAAACGAGTTCCCACCGGGGCAACCTCCGATCGATCCTGCACCCCAAGTCATTGTGCAAAACGGCCCCGGCCCCGCCACGCCATCAAGCCCGGGGTTATCGGCACAGGCCTTGCCCGCTTCAACATCAAGCACATCAAACGCTTACGCACCACCGGAATTGGTTCCTGCCGCAACATCGTCCCCTTATGCCCGGAATGATACGACGCCTGTTTACGATCCTCCACCGGGGACAAATACGAACAGCGGCGGAACGGCTGGTACCATTCCGAACACCTATTCCAGTTCCAGTTCTTCCAATTCCACGACAAGAGGGGGAACACCGTCTTCCGGTTACAGTTACGACGGTACGTCCGCGAACGGAACATCAACCACAGGAGACACTTCCAGTTATTCCAATGGCGGTTATTCGAACGGCACAAGTTATGGCACAGCTTCGCCGACAGGCAGCACATCCAAATCAACGAACGGAACAAATTACGGTGGTTCGAGTTATGGCGGAACGGGCTACGACAGTGGCAATGGTAATTCGGGTTACGGCGGAAGTTCAACGACAGGCGGCGAGTATTCTCATGGGCCATCGTCGGGATATAACAACACATCGCTCACACCGCCCGCAACCCCATTGAATGACGGTGACTATCTTGCCGCCAATGGTGCCATGATGCGTGTCATCCATGGGAAAGTCTATGATCTTGTACAATACACCGAACGCAACCCCCCTGTTTTGCCGGATTTTATGGATATGGATCATGTGTCGTCCCAACCTGCCACGGTATCACAGACGGCAACAACGATCCAACCAACAAACGATTATCGCACGGCGGTTCAGATGACGCAGGACTTCGGTCGTCAGGTGCCGGTTCCCACGTATGAAAACCTCCTGAGTCAACAGGAAAGCGGTCCACAAGTCTCGTCGCAAGGTATTGTTACGGTGACAGTCCCGGCGCAAACAACCATCATTCCCGAAAATGCCGCCGTAGCAACGGTGGCGTCGCTTGAGTATTCCGAATATTCAGAAATCGGTTCATTGACCGCCCCGTCATCAGCGGGTGGCAACGGCAGTGCCGCCATCGACGGTGAAATGCAACGTTCCATCTGGTCGATCATGGCCGGGCAGAATAACGATTTCCTGCTTTATGACATCAAAAGTCAAAGTGGGGCGCAAAAAAACGATTTGCCCGCCTATTTTCCCCTGAGCAATCCTTTGGCCGGGTACGTCGGTCAAGCATACGGGAACGCAATACCCGGCTCTTCCAATTCGCACACTTTTCCCGGACAATCGCCCGCCGGATATATTATCCACGAAACCCCGCCAAGCCTTTTCCGATGTCCGCCACGAATGGTTTATCCGGGATACTGAGCGACGAACGCACAACAGGCTGAAAAATTTCGTCCCGCCATGACTCACGGTATCATTATGCGCAGTGAAGACAGTAGAAATATTCAGACCTATTGCACATACGTACCACACAACGAGGCCAATTTTCTGTAGGCCGGTTTCAAGCGGCCGAACGCATCAAGTAATCCGAAGTTGGCGAACTCGCTGAACTCGGAATCTTCCAGTCGATTCCAGAAAACACCCATGACCGACCGCTTGCTGAACAGGATGGGGATGTAACGGTGGACCCATTCCTGTTGCGTTTTGCGCGACCATTCAAATGAGAGGCCGACGTATTCATCGGGAAAATCAGGGTTGGTTCCCAGTTCACTCGGAACGCCAAGCGAAAAATAGAGCGGCTTGCCGAACAAACTCCATTGATCGATCATCGCACTGAAGGCCATTGGGTCGCGCGGGTAGGAACATTTGCTTGAAAGACCAATGTTCACCTCAAGCATGATTCCGGTCAACTGGGGAATTTCGGCCAGTTCTTCCGCAATGGGAAACGGTGCATAAGGCATGTCCTGATAAAGCAGATAATCTCCCCACGGCTGGTCAAGGCCGACGACACACGGTTGCGTCAGCAGGTGATTCCCGAAGACGTAAGCCGACTGTTTGGTCAGTCCGATAAGGCGACCCACCGAACAGTTGTCCAATTGATGTGAGTTGACCTTGCTTGTCAGAACCCACAGGTCCACCTTGTCTGCAAAGTGTTCCAGAAAGGTATCGGCATATTTCAGTGCAAAACGTTCAAACAGGTCGCCGTCCCCGATTTGCGGCAAGACCCATTGGGGAATCGAACGAAGGTCGAATTGGAGGATTGGCCCTCCGATGACACAAAAACCGTTCTCCCGCAACAATGCAATGCGTTGGTCGAACAGTTCCCAACGGTAAACATCCGGTTCCGGTTCCAGTTCCCGCCAGGTCGGGGTCACGTTAATGTAGCGAAACAGGCCTTTCAGCCGATCAGTGCAGGACACCAAACCATGGGCGTCATTTCCTTCCGGCGGAATGTCGATGTTGACTCCAATATGAATTGGGAAATGCGGCGTGTGCAGCTTGCGAAAGGCCAGTGATTGTTCGAGAAACAGGTCGTTCAGATTCAGACTCAATTGGATCAAACGGTCGAGCGATTCCCTGGCCAGGGAATTCATTTCCGGCAACGTTTCATCCGAAGTCGCGAGGACGGCAAATCGCGCCACTTCGAGCCGGATGGTTCGTTTCAGTTTGTCGCTCGGCTTGAAACCGTAATAGACCAGTTCGACAAAACGACGAATGATTCGTCCCAATTGTCCGCGGGCTAGTTCCTTGAGAAGATGGTAAGGTCGCTCACGCTCGCAGAGCGTTTCGGTTGCAAGAAACGTCAGCCCCAACCGTTTGTTGGGCCACGGAAAATGCACCGTCCCCGATCCGGTCATTTCCGATGAAACCGAAAGACAATCGTCTGCGACGTCAATATGCGACGGCGCAGGAATTCGCCCCCAACCCGCAAAGAACGTTCGGTGCAACAGGGGTTGGGAAAGCAAGTCTTTCGGATAACGAAACCGCAAGGTGGTCATGAGGGTGGGAAAGGCATGGAACTGGAGTTGCCGCCGGTTTCAGAGAAACCGACGCACCCAAAGGCAATTCCATTATAACTGCTTCATACCGGAAAAGATACAAAGAACTCCCGTTGCAGTAAAGAAAGTTTTTTAAAATTCCTGACAATCCGTTGTACCACACGCAAAGCACGTCATTTATCAAGTCATACCGACTCATTAATTGAGCGAACTCATATTGAAAATTGGAATCATGATTGCCAGCACGATGACAAGAATGATACTGCCCAGCACCACCAACATCATGGGTTCGAGGAACTTGACAGCAATGTCGAGCTGTCGCCAATTTCGTTTTTCGAGTGATTCCGCAATGCCAACGAGGACTGTATCGAGTGTGTTTGATTCTTCAGCAACGGAAATCATTTCAACAACGGATGTTGGAAAAACCTTTGATGCGGCGAGCGGTTCGGCCAGACGCTGACCTGAGGAAATATGCTCGGTGGCCTTTTGGATCGTGTCGCCAAGAATTTTATTTCCGGTTGCGTCGGCGGAAATATCAAGCGATTTGATAATCGGCACACCATTACGCAATAACGTTCCCAAAACACGGCAAAATCTTGCCACGGCAAAGCCTTCAAACAGTTTTCCGGCAATCGGCATACGGATTTTAAGTCGGTCAAAGAAGCGGCGTCCCTGGTCTTTCTTCGACCAGCGGAACAGCAGGAAAATTCCCAGTACTGTAAACGGAACACCAACGGGCACAAGATATTGCATCGATTTGCCGGTTACCAGAAGCACTTCCGTGATGACCGGCAAACTGTTCTGTGCCCGCAAGTCTTCGAAAAGCGGATCGAATTGCGGCACAAAATAGGTCAGCACAACAATCACAATAAGCGACATAAACACCGACAGAACCAATGGATAAGCCGCCGCACCTGTCACCCGGTTTTTCAAATCGTCCTGACTTTCGGTAAAATGGGCAACGTGTTCCAGCGATTCTTCTAAAAAACCACCTTCCGTCCCGGCACGGACCATCTGGATGGCCATTTCGCCGAACACAGTGGGAAAACGCATCATGGCTTCGGCCATTGTTTCCCCTTCTTCGACCCGGCGGTAAACCTTGTCCAACACGGCCTTGAGGTTGGCATTGGACGATTGATCCTGCAAAATCCAAATCGAGCGCAGCAATGGCACACCACCGCGCAACAGGTCGGCAAGCTGGGAATAAAATGCCGACATCCGTTGGGCGGAAACCCGGCCAATCCGGTCAGAAATCGCCGCTGAAACGACCGCCTTGACCTCGACGGGAAAAAGACCGCCGGATGTGATGGAAGCAATCGCCTCAGCTTCGGACCCTGCATTGAGTGTGCCTTCGACTTTTTGCCCTAATGTGTTTCGGGCTGAATATTTGAATTCCGGCATTTTAATCTATTTCGTGTGGTCATAAAAACAAGTCTATTTTACATAATTTAACCACAAAATCGCGGGCGTGGGGCAAAATTCTCTCAAAAAATTGCGAATGAAATCCGTTGTCTCCATAATTCCTGGGAGCAACAGTCACGAAGCGGTCAAATCCCGGTTCTTTCAAATACCATTGCTTGAATTTTTCCGGTGAAAGCCTTATCATGGAACACAAAATTTGGGAGTCCCCACTTGACTGATTTGTGCGTTTGGCTTTCAGAAAACATGATCAATATACCGAAGCCGATTGAAAACACCAGACAATGTGACACGGGAGTCCGTTTTCCCAAAGGGTAAACGGACGCGCAAACCGGAAATTTCCATTGGCGATAGTAAAACACCATGACACGCGATAAACCCACATATTTGACAGCTCACACAGTCCCCCGGTTTCGGAAGCGCATACGCGATTCGCACAAGGGCGATTGCGGTCGCGTGCTGTTGATCGGCGGGTCGTTCGGTATGAGCGGCGCGATCGCATTGGCCGGTCGCGCGGCACTTGTCACCGGATCAGGTCTGGTTCGATTGGCCGTGCCGGAACGTTCGTTGTCGATAATTGCTTCATCGATGCCGGAATTGATGACCGTTGCATTGCCGGAAAACCGGTCGGGCAAAATTTCACTCGATGCATTTCCAAGAATCATGTCGCTCATCGAAGAAGCGGATGTCGTTGCGATTGGTCCCGGTTTGGGACGTTCCGCAGGGTTGGACGCTCTGGTCATGCGTCTGCACCGCGAAGTCAGGAAGCCGATGCTCATTGACGCCGATGGATTGAACGCCTTGGCATCATACTCTTTCGACCGCCTGGCCGGGTCGTTTGCGGAAACAGCGGCGAACGGCGTCTGGCGGATTCTCACACCGCATCCCGGCGAGTTCGCGCGACTGTGCGGTGGGAAACAGAAGGTGGCAACAGATCGTGTTGCCGCTACTTGCGATTATATGTCACGACTGAACATTCGACCACAACAAAGTGACGGCGGCGTCATCTTAATACTCAAGGGGTCGGAAACTATCGTGACGGATGGTGAACAGGTACTGATCAATACGAGCGGTAATCCCGGCATGGCAACCGCAGGCAGCGGTGATGTGCTTTCCGGCATGATCGCTTCGCTGGTCGGGCAACGTTTTTCTCCGCTTGACGCCGCGATGCTCGGTGTTTACCTGCACGGACGCGCAGGTGATTTGGCTCTGGATTTACCGAGTGTTTCCATGGAATCAGTGAACGCATCAACACTGATTGACCACATTGGCGCGGCAATTCGTGAGTTGAACTCAAACGAAACTCGATTGTAACGCTTGTATTGCTTGCAGCGATTGCAGAAAGATTGACATCGTGTTGTGATGCCGATTATGCCATTTATGACTTCATGGCGTCTGTTTTGACATTGAAGTTTGATTTTTCTCTGGAAAAGTATTCTCCCTGTGACCGACAATACCATCAGAAACGACAGGAGTTGTTTTATGGGACTTCTTGTTAAAACCAATGGATTGCGTGCAAGCATCATGAAGGGAAGAATCATGCTTCGAGTGTCAAAATTACTGTTGTGTGTACTATTGTTCATTGCCTTTTCCGGACTCGCCCGGGCACAAGGGATTTTGCTGCGCGGGATTGGTGCGGTCAATGATTCGATGGCCGGGACCGCCATTGCCACACCTCTGGATGCCGCCGGTGCCATCAATGCCAACCCGGCGTCCATTTCCGGGTTGCAGGAATGCCAGATCGGTTTCGACTTGGGTGTGATTATACCTAATTCGACCGTCACGTCGGAAATCGTGGGAGTTTCTGCCACGCGGGCAACTGCCTACAGTGATGCCGGGCAGATACCCGCACCAACCATGTCGATGGTTTATCGCAATTGTCCGCACTCGCGTTTCACCTTCGGATTGGCGATTGCCGGTGTCGGCGGGGCGGCTTCGCTCTATTCCGCTACAGACGATGGCTCGAACCCGATTCTGGGTGGCAAAGCGCGTGCGGCCAACGTTCAGATTTTTGAAATCCTGCCAACAGTTTCCTATCGGGTGACAGACCGTCTGGCACTCGGCTTTTCGCCGGTGATCGGATTGGCGTCCCTGTCGATCAACCCCATGCCTTTGGGGTTAACGGCTGGGGCACCGATAGACAATTACGGAACACGTTACACCTGGGGTGGCGGCTTCAATGTTGGACTCTACTACGATTTGAATTGCAACTGGAAAACAGGCTTCACGTTCAAAAGTCCGGTCTGGACAAAGTCGTTGCAGTTCATCGGGACGAATACGAATGCCAACACTGGTATCATTACCCCGAGTAATCCAGAGTTCGCCATTGACCTGCCGATGAGCCTTGGTTGGGGAGTTTCGTACCGTGGCATCAGCAATACGGTGATTGGGGTGGATGTCCGCTACATGGATTACGCGAACACCAAGGGGTTTCGGGACATTGTGGGTGACAATGGCACTGTCATCGGCCTCGGTTGGGACAGTGTCTGGGCCGTTTCGACCGGCATCGAACACACGCTCACCGACCGTTTGAAACTTCGCGCCGGTTACTGCTACAACACGAACCCGATTCCGTCGGAAAGTCAACATGCCAATGTCGGATCGCCGTTGATGATGCAACACGTTTTGGGACTCGGTTGCACCATCGGATTACCAAAATCCCTCGACGCGCACCTGGCCTGGACACATGCTTTCCAGAAAGAAGAGAGTGGACTTGGCCAGACTGCCGGAGGCTATGTGAAGGTCACCAACACGGCGCATGCCGACACGCTGATTGCCGGTATCACTAAACGGTTTTAATGAAAGAGGCGTCATAACCAGGATCGGTACGGGATCAGTTAGCGAAGCATTTGGATCATGACCTGATCCGTCACGTCAACCGGGGA
>WRMR01000209.1 GCA_009776995.1 Planctomycetaceae bacterium
CGGTTCCCGAAGAGGTTGTCGTTGCAGATGAGGCACCTCCGGTCAAGAAAAAAGCCGCATCCCGCAAAAAATCGTCTGTAGCGGCAGGTTCTTCCGAAGTCAAAGTCAAAAAAACGACTACAAAACGTTCTCGCAGTACAAAAATCGATAATGGCGAAGCCTCACCGTCCGGGCCGGCGATGAAAGCCTTTTGGGGCGTCTTCAACCCCATGATGGTGCAGGTTGCCCAATACAGTTACGCCGACGAAGCCGAAGCCCGCAAGGCCGCCGCCGACATGACGGAAAAAAAGAAGGCCCCGCACTTCGTGCAATTGATCAAAAAAGTGATCTGAATTGAGGGAAGAGGCAAGAAGTAACAAATCTGTCTTTACCGGGATTTTTTGCAAGCAACAGCAGCCGGGAACGCAGAGAGGTCACAAAGTGACCGAACGGAGTGACCGGAGAGGGTGATTTCCATCCCAATCCGTTCACATTGCTACTCTCCGTTCCCGGCTGTTGTTTCTTGCAATTGTTCAAAATCTCCCACTTTTTTCGTTTTTTTTTCTGCGAAACTTTTGCATTCCAAGTTAAACTTGAGTAAAATACGGGGGATTCAATGAAAATGCAAGTTGGAATTCCGTCACTCCGATTCGCTTCATTCTGTTGCTGTACTGGTTCCCACCCTTACCTTTTACCTTACAGAGGATACAAAAATGATGTTTGCTCCAATTTTGTTTGCTGAAATGTCTGTTTGGACAATCCTGGTTGTGATCGCCATTTTATTGGCAATAGTTATTGTTGGTGCCCTTCTCCTGTTTGTGGCCTGCTACAAACGCTGTCCAAGCAACCGTATCATGGTGATTTTCGGGAGTGGCGGCGATGGACATTCGGCCATCTGTATTCACGGTGGGGCACGGTTTATCAAGCCGATCATCCAGGATTACGCCTTTTTGAGCCTTGAGCCGATGCAGATTGAAATTCCGCTGCGCGGCGCGCTGTCGATTGAAAACATCCGCGTCAATGTGCCGAGCGTTTTCACTGTAGCCATCGGCACGACGGAAGAGTTGATGCAAAACGCGGCCATCCGCCTCCTGGGACTCTCGAAAAAGGACATCTCGAAACAGGCGGAAGACATTATTTTCGGCCAGCTCCGCCAGGTGATCGCGTCGATGCAGATTGAGGAAATCAACCGCGACCGGGAAACCTTCCTCAGTAATATTCAAATGTCGCTCGACCCGGAACTGCGGAAAATCGGGCTGATTCTGATTAACGTCAATATCACCGACATCACCGACGAGTCGGGTTATATCGAGGCCATTGGCCAGAAGGCGGCGTCTGAAGCGATTCAAAAGGCACGCGGGGACGTGGCCGACAACGAAAAGATGGGCGAAATCCGCGTCGCCGAAGCGGAACAGCAAAAGGCGATTCAGGTTGCCAACGCGAACAAGACCAAGATGATCGGCACGCGTGAAGCGGAACGGGAACAGGCTGTCCGTGTCGGCGAGCTCAACCGCGACCAGCAGGTGCGTCTGGCCGAGCTGGACAAGGAAACGACCGTCGGCGAGCAGTCGGCACAATTTGAGCGCGAATCGCAGGTCAAGGAAGCGGAACGGAGTATGCGTGTCCGCCTTGCGGATGCGAACGCTTCGGCGGTTGCGGGCGAAAACCTTGCCCAGGCGACCATTGCCGCGTCGCAGGCCGAACTGCAAGTGAAACGTGCGGAAGCCTATCAACTCGGCGAAACGAAGAAACGTGAGGCCGAAGCCTCCGTGCTTGCGGCGGAACACCGTGCCCGTGCGATTGCCGCCGAAGCGGAAGCGTTGCGGATTGAAGCGCAGAAACGCGCCGAACTCGAAGCACCGGCCAAGGCGCAAAAAGCGAAAACCATCGTCGAAGCCGAAGCACTTGCCGAACAACAACGCATTGAAGCCGAGGGGGAAGCCAAGGCGATTTTCGCGAAACTCGAAGCGGAAGCCCGCGGTCAGTACGAAATTTTGGCCAAAAAGGGCGATGGCTTGCAACGGATCATCGACGCCTGCGGCGGTGCAAAAGACGCTTTCCAACTGCTGTTACTTGAGCATTTCGACAATCTGGTCGAAGCCTCGGCGCAGGCGATTTCCAATATCAAATTCGACAAGATCGTCGTGTGGGACGGCGGCCAGTCGGGCGATTCCGGCACAACCGCCACTGCCCAGTGGTTGCACAATATGGCGAAAACCCTGCCCCCGATGATGCAGGTGATGAAAGAAATCGGCGGCGTTGACATTCCTGAAACGCTGACGACTTTTTCAGCGGCAGATTCCTCCAAGACGGATTCGCCGGAAAAAGAGCAGTAGAGCTGCCCCACCAATCATACTTTTGTAAACAGCAGCCGGGTACGAAGCACTGCGTCCCGGGCTCTTTTTATACTGTCGAACGCCATTTGGCTGGCATTCATTTCGTGGCCTTTGTGAAAAGCTTTGTGGCCTTTGTGTTAAAAGATTTCAACACAAAGATCACAAAGGAGTACACAAAGCTCACAGACAGAAATGCAAAGTCCGTGGCATTGTACGGTATAGGTTTGCTCAATCTCACGACAGCGGCTCGGATTGATCGAACAACTTTTTTGCGCGACTCCTTATCTGGTTGGGAAATCCGCAATTTCACCCAACGGACGGGAATTGTCCTGCAGGTTTTTCTTGTATGCCTCAAGCAACCCCTCCAATTGCTTCACAATTTCAGAATGTTGATCGCTCAGGTCGGTGGTTTCCGCAATGTCGGATTCCAGGTGATAGAGCCGGGAATGTTCGTATTGGACATTTCGGTTGTTCATTGTTTCCGGGTTGAGTTCCGTGTAACTGCCCGGCAGGAACAGTTTCCACGGACCGTGCCGGACAACCTGTCTGTTGTAAAAATAGGTGTCACGCGGCGACTGCTCAATGGCACCCGAAAAATAATCCCAGGCTTCCACGCCGTCCATCACGCGATCATCAGGCACTTTGCCGCCGCAAAGTCGTGCAATCGTCGGGAACAGGTCGATGGAACAAATCATCTCTTCCGCGACCGAACCGGCCTTGATCTTGCCTGGATATCGCATCAGGCACGGAACCCGATGGCCGCCGTCGTATTTGGTTGACTTGCCGTCGCGGAGTGGCAATGCGCTTCCGCCATGCTCCTTCATGATCAGCCACGGGCCGTTATCCGTCGTGAAAATCACCCAGGTTTTCTCATCCAAGCCGCAATCCTCAATCGCTTGCAGGATTTGGCCGACACTCCAGTCGATTTCCTGAATGACATCGCCATAAAGACCGCGTTCGGACTTCCCCGCAAAATCGGGATGCACATAAAGCGGAACATGCGGCATTGTGTGCGGGACGTAGAGGAAAAACGGCTTTTCGCGATTTCGTTGGATAAAGTCGATCGCCTGTTCCGTGTAGCGACGGGTCAGAAAACGCTGATCGGGCTCGGTTTCGATGATCGTTTCCCCGTCATAGAGCGGCAACGGCGGGTAAGGATGATTGGGGTTGGCCTTGCCCTCGGGACCGTTCCACATGTCATTGGAATACGGCAGTCCGAAATATTCGTCAAAGCCTTGCCGTGTCGGCAGGAACGGCTTGGCGTCGCCGAGGTGCCATTTGCCGACACAAGCGGTCGTGTAACCCTGCTCTTTGAGCATCTCGGCGATTGTGATTTCATTCGGATGCAACCCATTGGGGCCTGGCCCGGCGTTTTCACCGCGTGTCGGGAAGAACACAAACCCATCAATCCCGACCCGTTGCGGATAGCAACCGGTCATCAGCGAAGCACGCGAAGGCGAGCAAACCGCCGCACCGACGTAAAAACTCGTGAACCGCCGCCCTTCCCGGGCAAGGCGATCAAGATTCGGCGTTTCCAATCCTTGCGCGCCGTAAACGCCGACATCGGCATAGCCCTGGTCGTCAGTGAAAATGATCACGATATTGGGGCGTTCCGGGAAGTCAGATTGCCCGAAAGTCACGGAGACCATTGCCGGGAACATCAACGCGAGTGCAAGCGGCAGGGGAAAAAACAAACGCGAATGTGTCAGTCGTCGTGGCATGGCAAACTGTCCTGGTGAAGGATTGGTCGGAAAAGGTCCACGTAACAAGCCCATATTTTCGCACAGATGCAACAGAAATACAATGGTGGACTCTCAGAAAAAAATCGCGTAACCGGAGTCCGGAACACAAGCGTGGAAAAAGCATGGCGGTTACAGCATGAACGCAGCGGTGTTCCATACCATGACCTGTGCATAAAAAAACTCCCATGTTGATCACATGGGAGAAAGAGTCTTGGGTTTTCAGTCAGGAAAAGAGAATCAATCCGCTTCATTCAGTTCCACAGGGATTGCAGGTCAAGTCGCAGGCTGAACGTACTCAGGATCATATTGAACACGACTTCCGACGGTGTGTATTCCAGCATGATCAAGTCGTTCGGCTGGATCAAAATCCGTTCGCTCGGGTCGGTCAGACCCCGTTTCATATCGATTCGAATTGCCCGCTGATAGCCGTTGACTTCGCGGATGACCAGCAGTCGTGTCGGGGGAATGATATTCCCAATACTGGAACCTCTCATGCTTGTTCCGCCTGCGGCAACGGCAACAGAGCCACCGGCCATCGACATGGCAGAAAACACATCCAGGTCGAAGTCCCGCGGAATCGGATACATGCCGCCCTGGAGCATTCCGCCGGTGTAAAAGACTTCGGCTTCCCGTGATTGAATGACCACGACATCCCCGTCTTTGAGAATAATGTCATCCTGCGTCAATTCGGGAAGAGCCTGACCCGGCCTGACCCGAAGCGGAATCCGCACGATGTTCGGATTGCCGTTGACGTAGGGAGAACTCCCGTTGGTGTTATTACTCTTGCTGATGATCATATCCGAACCGACTACGTCATCAAAACCGCCCCGCAAAATGATGATTTCATTTTTCGCCATCATGCTCGGCATACCACCGGTCTTGTTCAGGGCATTGAGAACGTCGTTTTGACCGGCCCAGAGGTCCAGCGTCTTGGCCGTCCCGCGATCTTCGTTGCCAACAAAGGAAACGCCTTTGCCCTGCGTCGAACTGTTGTAACTATAACGCATGTCGTCGGCCCGAACATCCTCGCGAATCACGACGACGTGATAGGTTCGCGGACGAATCAGTGAAACGGTGATGACGGCATCCGTCCCCAAAATTCGCGTGACCTCGACGTAAGCCCGATAGATCAGGCTATTCGTTTCCATGAGGGTCAACCCCTCGACATTGAGCGAATGGAGCATTTTCGGCAGTGCGATCGTGCCGTCATCGCGTACGGTAAATGGATATCCCGACGCGGGCGGCAAATTCGTCGTGGGATCCGGAGTGTGAACCGGGATAGATTGGTTCTCCGTTCCCGTAATGGATTCGATGTAAATTCCCAATGTATCACCGGGTGCCAGTCGATAGGCATCCATCGGGTCCTGGCGAAGCACGATGGGATTGATGTTTTCCATGGTATATCTCGTTTTGTGGCGGGTATTTTCAAACCCCCGTGGCGAGATGGTCTCACTGTTTGGGACACTTGTACAACCTGCTATGGTCACCATAACCAGCATTCCCGCCAGACAACGGCTCATAAGTCCAGCTCTCATTTGTGGCTTCCTTCCTCTATTTCCTGTTTAGCGTAACCCGAAAAACGCTTTAATCCGAGATGATGCAATTTTCATGACTTAACAGTCATGATCGCAAAATCTCATCAAATGATTACACTAATTACCTGCATCATATTCACCAAGACGCGCATGATACAGATAATCGATAAATCTGTTAAACGCTAAATCGGTATTACAAGACGCAAGACTCGATTATTTGTAAGAATTCGCCTGAAAAGGACAGAAAAATCCCCGATAAATGCCGGAATAATCATAATAACCGGCAATATTTGCCTATTTTCCACATTTTGTCAATCACCAATCTGTTCGAACAATGCGGTTGACGGGTTCAAATAGAGACGAAAAGCTCACAAGATAGAAATTTACATAAAAAGAAATTTTACTTGCTCAACAATTTGCGTTTTCGTTGTTTTGGGTGGAATCGGGAAAAATTGACATTCTTCAATGCTACGAAACCAGGTCATTTGGCGTTTTGCAAATTGACGCGTGTTTTGTTTGATCAATTCCACCGTGGCATGGAGCGACATTTTTTTGTCGAGATAATCAAAAAGTTCTTTGTACCCCAAGGCTTGCGCCGCAGTTTGGCTGATTGGAAGAAAGCGTTTGGTCAATTGTTGGACTTCATCAAGGAAGCCGTTATCGATCAGAAAATCAACACGACGGTTGATACGGTCGTACAATTCTTCACGAGGCCAGTCGAGTACGACCACCTTGCACCGGGACGCCGGTGCCGGCTGGTCGAATTGTTTTTGCCACTCGCTGATCGGAATGCCTGAATTACGGAAGACCTCAATCGCCCGAATCAGACGTTTGGTGTCGTTCGGGTGCAACCGTTCCGCAGAAGCGGGATCAATTTTTTTCAACTCCTTATGCAAAAAACCCGGGGAAGACTTTTGAGATTTCGCATGAAGCTCTTTTCGTAATCTTGGATCGGCAGGTGGCCCGGCGAAAATTCCCCGGAGCATGGCCTTCAAGTAGAGCGGCGAGCCACCGACAAATAAAACCTTGAGACCGCGTCGTTTAATGTCACGAATGGCCTCATACGCTCCCGTGACATATTGGGCAAGACTGTAATCTTCACTGGGGTCAACCACATCGATCATGTGATGTCGGACGATCATTCGTTCTTCATCTGTCGGCTTTGCCGTTCCGACATCAAGTTCACGATAGACGGCCATGGAGTCAAGCGAAATGATTTCCGCTTCCAATTCTTCCGCCAAAGCAATGCCGACACTGGTTTTACCGCTTGCGGTCGGGCCAGTCAGATACCAACAATCCCAACCAGGATTGTCAGGTTTTTGAAACTTGGTATCTTGAGATTTTGGCATGTGACGGACCAGGGAAATCAAACAAATAACAAAGTGTTGTTGTTCATAACATGTGGTTGATGTTGACTTATTGCCTGCCATATCCGAATATGACTTAATTTTGTTATTTTATCAAAAATTGCAGGAAAATCAAATGTGTGTGACAAGTTTTCTGAAAAAAGTTGTCCAATTCTGCATCAGATCAATGACATTAAATGAAAAATCGTCGGCAAAATTTGCGAAGTTGAGTCCGCCAAAGAGATTGGAAGGTGTCATTTTCTGCCTTTCGCTGGAAAAACAGACCGACAAGGATTTGCGTGACGTGAAAAATGCGAAGGGAACGTCACGTTGATGCAGGCGAGTTCCCCCCTCATACCACTGAGATAGCCGCACAAAAAAAACGGCGACGCAAGCACAAAAAAAGCGCATACACCGAAATCCGCAAGCCAAATGCATGACATTCCCTGCTCGGGAATACATGTTTCATTAGGTTTTTTCATAACATCCAACCGGCATGCCACGTGGTATTTGGAAGCAACGTGAACAAAAACTTGCGATCTGTACTAAATTCTGTAACTATTCTATCGCTTGGACAGGGAAAAGTCAACACAACCCAAGTGCCGGGCGAAAGCAAAACAAAACTGGGGGAACCCCCTTCCCAATTTGTGAATTTCCGTCATTAATATTATACTGATCGTTTTTCTGTCATGCGGTGTCATTGCGCAATATGACCAAACAGCAAATTTTCTCCACAAAGCGGCGAAACCCCAGAGTAAATCAAGACTTAACAAATAAGGATTCCATGACATCATGAGACGTCTCCTGATTGCGGGCAACTGGAAAATGAACCTGAATCTCGCTTCCTGCATCGCTTTGGCCGAGGGATTGAAAAGTGCTGCGGAAAATATAACTGATATTGATATTGCCGTTTGCCCACCCAATGTATATATTAAGGCCGTCAGTGACGCGCTTGCCGGGTCGAACATTGGAGTGGGTGCGCAAGATGTGTACTTTGAGAAAGAAGGGGCGTTCACGGGTGAAATCAGTACCGGAATGTTGAAGGATGTTGGGTGTCAGTATGTCATTTTGGGACACAGCGAACGTCGTCATATTTTGCACGAATCGAGCGAACTGATTAACCAAAAAGTGCTTGCGACGCTTGATATGGGATTGACCCCCATTCTGTGCGTCGGTGAACTCCTTTTCGAGCGTGAAGCGGGCGTTACCAATCAGGTCATTCGGCGTCAATTTGACGGTTCACTCTCCGGGGTCACAGCCGGGCAG
>WRMR01000210.1 GCA_009776995.1 Planctomycetaceae bacterium
CGGCATTGGTGCGACGTAATCCTTGTGGTATGTTTGCGTCGATACAAATTTCGTTTGGGTCAATTTTGCTGGTCATTGTCTTTACTCCGCTGGAATTTGCTAATCGTTTCAACAAGTGCCGGTAAATCGTCGAGTCGTAAAACAACGATCCAGGGGCGATAGTTCGGGCGGTGCATGACAACGGGCACCTGCGATTCCCCGGCGTCCCGAACCGACTGCTCAAGTGCCTCAAACAGCCTGAAATGTTCGGTGCGTTTGCATTCGATATGCAGGTTGGGAATGTCGGTCACCACATCCGGCGAGTCCGGCCCACCCGTGTATTGCACACCGCGACGTGCCGTCACACCCAGCACACGCTGCAATTCACGAGCCAGTTCGCGTTCGCCGGTCTTGCCCTTGTTGCGTGAAAGTCGTCCCATCGTTGAATCTCCATGAGGTGTCAGGATTCAGGAGCCGGGTTTCAGGTGTTCTGATATGGTTTTCCTGATCCCTGAAGCCTGAGACCCTGAATCCTTGCACTACCGTTTCCACGGTGGTACGGTTTTTGTTGCCGGGGCGGATGTGACGGCGGGTATGGTTGCCGCCTGTTTCACCTGCGATTCCGGTTTGGAATAGGATTTCACCTCGTTGCGAATTTCCCCGGTCGATTCATCGGCCTTGCACTTGACAGCAATCACCAGCGGGATATGATGCAGTTCCACCGAGTCGCCCGGACGCAAGACGTTGACCGCATGACAGATTGCCGACATGTTTGCTTGTGCGATTTTCACCGCTTCCGGGTTGGAATGGCGCAGGCAGAGGTAATCCCAGACTTTTCGGTTTTTGAACTCGCCGTCGATGACCGTGAATTCGATTTGCAACATTTCGCCGTTGCCCGACTTCGTGGGTTTCATTTCCGAGTCCGTGATTTCGACAAGGTACTTGCCTGCCGGTAAGGTTTCATAAGGCACCGAAGGGGCAACCTGCGATGCGTCAAAATTTAATATTGCCATATTTTGCCTTTCGTTGTTTGAGAGAATTGAATGATCAGGTTCAGGAATCAGGTGAGGATTCGAACATCAACCCTGACGCCTGAATCCTGATACCTGTTCAGTTCAGCGAAAACAGTTCCCTTGCCGCAAACGGGATACTCACAAATTCCCGCTCGCGGGCATAAGCCAGCAGCGAATACTCGGTTCGCTTGTAGATTTCCTGACGTGTTTCCTCGCGATGGTCGGTCAGTTTCAAAAGCCAGTCGGCGAGTTCCTTGATGATCGCCGGTTGCTTGCAGGACGCGCAAAGCCAACTGCAAAATGCCTTCAACTTGGTCTCGTTGACGGTGTAATACGCCCGTGCGATGACGCCGCGCACCGTGGGATCGTCAATCTGCCGCGAGTAGGCCGGAGCGAGTTGATCGACCGCGAAATGGACGGCGGAATAATGCTGCCGGTAATAACTGTTGATCTCTTTGGAACTCAGGTTGAGACGCGAACACTGCCGACCGGCAAGCATCGCCCGGAGTGTCGAAAGATGTTTTGTCGTAATGCGGCTGTCACGTTGCTCAAGGCGGATTACGTCGAGATTGGTGCGAACTTTACCGCCGTCAATCGCTTCGTGGTTGGCAAGGGTTTGATCGGTGAAAACAAACATCCTGACCGTTTTGCCGGTGCGCCGGACGGCTTCCAATCGCTGTTGACCGTCGACGAGGACGCCGTATTTGTCGAACGCGATGCCTTGGTGTGTCAACCGCCAGTGACCGGCAAGCATGGCACGGCAAAAGCGTTCGACCGTTTCCTCGTGGAGTTTGCGGTTGAAAAAGTTGCGTTTCAGCCACTCTTCCGCGAGCTGCGGTGTGACATCGACGGTATAAGCCAGTTGGGACTGTTGGGCGGATTGGGGAACTTGAAATGTTGTCATGGGGAACTCCTTATTGTTGGGAAATGGGAAATTGTTTGTCAATTTTTGTTACGATTCGTGTGACGGCGGTGAGGCCGTCTTCATCTTCAATTTTTGCAAGCAGGTCGATAATCAACTGCTCGCGATATTCGGCGTCGAAAAGACCGAACAGGCAGGCAATCAGCGATTCGGTATCGTGCAAAAGGATATGCTGTAACGTAACCGATTCCTGAAACGTGTCCGTTGGATTCGGGAACGTCGGCGCAAGCGGCTCCGGGTCGAAGTCAGGGACTTCATCTTTTCCGGCAACCCGCAACCGGGTGTATTCCTTGTTGATGGTTGTGTCACCACTACGCAGACGCTGTTTGGTATCTTCGTCAGCGTGTTTGTTGAGGTACTCGACCTTACTCACCGTGTCATGGGAGACACCGGCAATCCGGGCGAGTTCTTTTTTCGTATCATGTGAACTTTTGGCAGAATTCTGACAAAAGTTGTCTGATGCAAGGTCATTGCGTTTGCCTTGCAACTCCTTACCCATAGCCGCCAGCATCGGTTTGAATTGCAACGCGATCTCCGTCCTCTGAAACGGCGTTAAATTCCGGCGATGTTCCTGATGCGACCACGCCCAGAACTTGGCATCGTCCAGCGAGTCGAATTCCAATTCCACCGTGTCAAACGACAGCTCGTGATCCTGGCAGATCGCGTAACGATTATGGCCGTCAACAATGGTGTCGTTCCATGTCACAAGCGGTGACAAGCAACCGTGTTCCAAAATGTCCGCCTCAAGCCCCTTGTATTCCGCATCCGAAAGCGGAGGCAGCAGAGTGTGAAGGTCGGAATGAACCTTGAGTATTGTCATAAATCACCTCGTGAAAATGTTTTGATTCGTTGGCTCATCATTCGGGGATGGGAAACAGTTCATTGGCATAAAGTGGTATGGTAACGGTCGGGCTGTTCTGCATAAACGCAAGAAGCGTGTATTCCGCCCGCTTGTAAATGTCACGTCGTGTGCTTTCCCGCTGGTTATCAACACACAACATCCAACTCCGAAGTTCACGAACCACTCTCGCATTGGCATGCTCCCCATGCCCGTTTCGGAGAATGTCACAGAATTCGATGAGTCGTTCCGGCGGCACACGATAGTAGGCTCGTGCAATCACGCCGCGCAAGGTGGGATCATCAACCATCATTTTGGACGAGGCAAACTGATCCATGACGAACTGCACTGCCTGACCATAGACCCGGTACATGTTATTGATTTCCGTATTCGACCAGTTCTTGCGGACACAGAACCGGCCGGAGACCATCGCACGAAGAGTCGAAATATGCTTGGCCGTGATTCGGCTGTCCCGCAATTCGAGCTTCATGGAATCAAGGTGGGTTCGCTTTTTACCGCAGTCGATGGCCTCGTGATTTTCCGCCGGTTCATTTGTGAAAATCAGCATCGGCACGGTTTTGTTGGCTTGGACAATGGCAAGGAGCCGGTGTTGTCCGTCAATCAAAAGCCCGTTCTGGTCGAAAGCGATGCCTTGGTGGGTTCTCTTCCACTTGTTTTCAAGAATCAGCCGCAGGTACTTGTTCACCTCCTTCTGGTCGAAATTGCGGTTGTAGTTGTTGTTCGCAAGCCAAGCCGTTGCCAGCTGCGGAGTGACGGAAACAAGGTAAACACTGTTGTAAGGGATCGCGTTTGTGGGTACGTTAAACATGGGTCATCTTTCTATTCACGGGGGAATGAAGTGTTGAAATACTGGTTGTAAAGTTTGGAAACAAGTTGTTCGGCTTTTTCGAGTCCGCCATGTTCGTGGGTCAGGCGTTCGACAAGCCCGGCGATCAGGTCGAGTGTGTATTGTTCGGAAAACAAACTGAAAACACAGGCGATAAGCCGTTCGGGATGATCTTGCGGAATATGTTGTAAGGTCACCGTCTGGACGAACCCGCCTGTCTGATGAATCAACGGCGGCGGGACATATTCGCTTGTGTCCGTCTCGGTTTCAATCACGACAACCGGGGCAGGCTTCTTCGATGGCTTGGCTTTCGGCTTTTTGGGCGACTTTTCCTGTGCCTTGCAGCGGGTGTATTCTTTGTTGACACTGGTTTTACCCTGACGAAGTTTTTCCTTTGTGTCCTCGTCAACATGCTCTTCAAGGTATTCGACACGAGCCACTGTGTTATCAGATACTCCTGCGATCTTGGCGATTTCAGTACGAGTATTGATTTCAGGTGACTTTGGAGAATTCTCCAAAGTCATTTTTCTCTCGGACTCTTTGAGTTTGGCTTTGGACACCAGCATCGGTTTGAACTTCAGAGCAAGCGTGGTTCTTTGGTAAGACGTCATGTTTCGCCGATGCTCTTGATGCTGCCATGCCCAGAGTTTGGCCTGTTCCAGCGAATCAAATGGCAGTTCAATCGTCTCAAACGGGAGTCCATGCTTCTGACAAATCTCGTAACGGTTATGACCATCAACGATGGTGCCGTCCCAAGTCACCAATGGCGACAAACAGCCATGTGCGACGATATCTGCTTCCAGTCCCTTGCATTCCTCATCCGTAAGCGGTGGGAGCAAGGTCTGAAGTTCGGAATGGATTTTTAAGGTTTTCATTGCAGATACTCCTCAATGTCAAAGTCCGGGTCACCGATCATTTCGTAATCAAATTCATCAAGGTCGGAATCAGCTGCCAGGGCACGAATGTATTTATCCGGGTCACGTCCTTTGCTTCTCACCTCGACGTAACGGCATGAGGCACAATATGACCGGCTACTGCCCGGCATGCGTTCGCCATCCATGAAAATGATTTCACCACACGATTTGCAACGCCGGATGCCGCGTTTTTTGCATTTTCTGGTCATTGATCTCCTCATGATTCATCCTGGGTCAATGCATCCATGAGTGCCGACCAGTCCAGCGGCAACATTTCGGGCAGGTTATAACGGTTCTTGGCAACACAGGTCGGCGACCCGATACAGCGCAAGATACGTTCCCCGCCGCTCTTCTCGCCCTTGGCTGCGCCACGTTCGCGGGTGGCCAAAAGAATGGCGTCGCACCACTCGCAAAGCAGGGCGTTGGCATGCTTGTGCAATTTCGGGCTGAAGCGGTCAAACGTCGTCGATTCCGGATCGGTGTGCGATTCAATTTTCGCATGGGCAAGTAACGCGACGATCATGCCCTGTTCTTCACGCAAATAGCGGAGACCGTCAATCAACTGCCGCCAGTACGTCAGGGCATGGACATAGCCCTTCCCGAAGCCGCCATCCACCTTTTCAATCGAGTTGACTTTGTAGTGGTTACAAAGATGATCGAAAATCAGGCGTTCCGCCCAATCAACGGTATCAATGGCCACCAGCCGGTAATCGTGTTTCTCGGTCGCCAGCACGGAAAGACAATCGATGATCTCCTGAAACGTCTTGCATAGTGGAAACGAATGGCAGTTGACTTGATCCAAACCGTCCTCGGTTGGAACAAAAATCGGGTTCGGCCCATTGGCAATCAGGGACGATTTGCCGATGCCTTCAGACCCGTATATCAGCAGTCGCGGTGCCTGTTGTTTTTTGCCGGTATGTATTTTTTCTAAAAGTGACATCATAATGTCTCCGTTAAAAAAGAGGTTGTTGTTTTCAAACAATGGTGAGCATCCGCAGCTCTTCATAACCGGTCGGCCAATGGTCTTTGACCTTCGACTCCTTGAGCCGCCCAATGGCCGCTTCGTTTTCGGCACGAGCCATAAGAAGTGTTTCCGCCGTGATCTGCCAGACGCCACAGCGAAACGGTTCTTTCTTCTCGACCGCGATGATGTAAACCGGCACGAGTTGCCCGATGACAGCGTCGAGAACGCACTGGTAAAACGCCATCTGGTTCTGGTAACGAAACCGCCGGGCATCCGACTCAAACCACGTCAGATCGTCGCAGGTTTTGAGATCAACAATGCCGTATTCCGGGTTAAACCAGTCCAGCCGTATCTGACACGGCAGACCGCAATACTCCGCACGAATCACGCCTTCGGCTACGCCGGTTTTCAGCAGCGCGGCGGCGTATTCATTCATGCGAACGGCGGAGTGCATCGCCTCAATGGTCTCGGACTGGTCGAAGGTGAGGACGGGCTTTTGTTGCACCTCTTGCCATTCGAGAAATTTCTTGGTTGTGTTTCCGTAAGGCCGTCCGGTCGCCGGGTTAATCGGCCCGCCAATGGCATAGTCCGACTCGTACTTGCCCCGACCTTCGAGAATCAGCGAGTGTGCCGCGCTGCCCAACAAAAACGCCTGTGATTCCACGTCGGGAATGAGGCCAAGTCGTTTCTTGTTGTGGAGATACGGACACCGAATGAAGTCGATGAGCTGGTGGCTTGAAAGGTTCTGCCTGGCCTTTGCGTGATATTCATTGGCCGGCTCGGAAATAAAAATGGTTGTGTCGATTGACATCTAAGCTCTTTCATGTTAAAAAATGTGTTGTTTAGGTTGATGCCAGTGAGCATCGTGAACGGGTTTGTGGCAATGAGCGGTAGCTCGACTGCAGGGTAGCGTGCTACGCTGCTTGCGTTGTTGCTCTACCTCTATGGGACAGCGAACGTTGCAAATGCACCTCTTTTTTTTGAGGGAACGGTTAGCAGCTCTCGAACCTTCGAAACCGATGACGGATTTGGTCGAGTTCCAATGTCAAAGTTGACAGCGAACAGCGAGTCATTTTTTGAATCTGACGCGGTTGATTGTCGTTCATGAGGCATTGGCAAATGACGCGCTGGCGTGTTGTCAGTTTTTCGAGAATGGCCGCAACGTCGAGTTTGAGTGTGGCGAACCCGTTTTCATTGAGTTCACCCTGCCGGATTTCGTTGACCGTCGGCATTAGCTCGTCCTCCATTGGCAAGTACCGGGTGCGATACCGCTTCCAGCTTTTCGTGGACTGCTCCACGGCACGGTCAATGAAGTCAGTGAGTTGCTGTTTCGACAAAGCCGCCATTGACTGTTGGTATGTCAGAATATGCAGAACAATATTCTGCCGAATATCCTCAACATCAACCGGCGGGATGTCGTTAATCAATGTCTGCACCCGCAAATACCGGTTCGCGAGCGCAGTGTATTTTTCCCAAATTTGCATTGATCCTCTCCTTTGGTTTTCGTTTTCAAAGAATCAAAAAAGCCCGCTGAAGAGCGAATCTTCAAAACGGGCTTTGTGTTCCCTGTGAGGCTCGGTCTTCACAGGTATGGCAGCAACAAATCCGTTGCGTAACGCAACAGAGCCGTTTCCCATGAAATTTTCACAAAAAAACCCGCTGAAGGACTTGGCCTCATCAGGCATTTTGAATTCCCGGTGAGGTTCGCTCTTCACAGGGATGGCGGAAACAAATCCATTGCGTAACGCAACAGAGTCGTTTCCTTTGAGATTTTCATAAAAAAACCGGCTGCTTTTTACGGCAACCGGTCAAAAAATGTCAAAATGAGAAAAATAGACGGATCAGTGAATCACAATTTCCAATCGATTTTTGTTTCAGGGTCATAATAGAGAACGGAATGTGTCTTGATTGAGTTCCGCAGGTGTTTTGCGCAATCTTCCAAGTTTTCGTCAATTTCATTGATTGTCCTTTTTATCAATTGACGAACGGTGCGAACGATGCTGTCCGCCGCATCGGAAAAGTTGCGGGATTGGCCACCGAGCCCTTTGGTTTCGGCAAGATATTGTTTCAGTTTTTCAATTTCATCGAGAGTTTCCTGTTCGACAATCTGATCTCCGTCCCGGCGCGCCTGATCCAACTCTTCGAGTAATTTGCGCAACTGTTTTTCAACATCGCTGAGTGTCTGGCGATCCGACATGGCAACCACCAACTCTTTCGGCGTTTTGGCCGGGTCACGTTTGGAAACGATCTGGTGCATGTCGAGGGCGTGCATGGACTTGCCGGGATTCGCCAAGAGCATGGCAACATAATACGGGCCGTCCGTATTGTTGAGATACACGTCGTCGCTTCCGGCAAAGCGAACCACCCATTTTTGTCCCCGCTTGCGAAATTCATGAGGCGGAGTCGACCATTCGGGAAACGCAACCTTGATGTGTTCTGCGATTGCATCGTGATCAATGGCAATTGTGCCGTCGTCAAGGAGTGTGGTGATGGTTTCCAAGGCGATACATGGCTGTGGTAAAACGATACGCAACGCCTCTACGCAATAGTTGCGCGATGTCAGGACAACGCTTTTGGGATATTGCGACAAGGTTGCAGCAATCGTGCGCAAATCGTTCATTCCGGTACGTTGCACGTAAAAATACTCGATGCCGTCCCGTTGTCCCAAAAGCCAAACGAGGTCGGGAACCGTTGCAATGGGCGATCCG
>WRMR01000211.1 GCA_009776995.1 Planctomycetaceae bacterium
TTTCGTTTGTCCAATTCGGCCCGTTGGCATCCGCCTTGAGCAACACGATGGCACGCTTGACTTTTTGTGATGTTCCTTTGAGTTTTTTGACAATGGTTTCAAGTGTTTGGCGTTCCTCATCGGAAAGCCGAACGATATTTTTTTCCGTGTTCATGACAATCCCTCCATGAGTTAGGGTGAAAAAAGCCCAAACAATATAGGAAATATCACGTTTTTAGTCAACTTCAACTTTTAGACTGGACACAGCACTAGTGGCCAATGGTTAGGAGCGGAATACTTTGCACTCTGCTCTTTGCTCTCGGATTCGACCGCTCCGTGACCGTCGCGGTTCTGGTTGATCGAACAACTTGTTTCTGCGTGGCTTCTGACTACAGCACCTCACAGACAAGATCGCCGATTTCGGTGGTGCTGTAGCCCATTTTGCCGGCGGCCTGACTTTTCATTTTCGTGCCGGTGACGTGCATGATGGCCTTCGTCACACGGTCGGCGGCTTTGACATAGCCCGCGATTTCCAGCAGCATGGCGGCGGCACTGATCGTCGCAATCGGGTTGATGACGTTTTTGCCCGTGTATTTCGGGGCACTGCCGCCCATTGGTTCGAACATGCTGATGCCGCCCGGTTCGGGATTGATGTTCCCACCCGCCGCAACGCCCATGCCGCCTTGCAGAATACCGGCCATGTCCGTGATGATGTCGCCGAACATGTTCGTCGTGGTGATGACGTCGAAATATTCCGGGTTTTTGACCATCCACATACAACAGGCGTCCACGTGGTTGTAGTCGGCCTCAATGTCCGGGTACTCCTTCGCAACGTCCTGGAACGTGCGCCAGATCAAATCGTGGCCGTAAGTCAGCACGTTCGTTTTGGCCACGAGCGTCAATCTCTTGCGGCGATTGCGGTTGCGCGTATATTCGAACGACCAGCGGAGCCAGCGTTCAACGCCCGGACGCGTGTAAACGGCCGTTTGCGTTGCGATTTCCATCGGTGTATTCTTGTGCATGAAACCGCCGATACCACCGTACATGTCCTCGGTGTTCTCGCGGATGACGACGAAATCAATGTCGTCGGGCGTTTTGTCCTTGAGCGGTGTTTCGACGCCGGGAAATAATTTGACCGGTCGCAGATTGATGTATTGGTCAAAGCGGAAGCGAAGCGCAAGCAGGATGCCTCGTTCGAGAATGCCAGGAGCCACATCCGGGTGACCGATGGCACCGAGCAAAATCGACTTGAAACCGCTGAGTTGCTCAATGTCCTCTTCGGTCAGGATTTTGCCCGTTTGGAGGTAACGGTCGCCGCCGAAGTCAAATTCCGTCGCCTCAACGGAAAAGCCTTCCAGTTTTCCGACCGCCTTGAGCACTTTCAAGCCTTCCTGCGCCACTTCCGGCCCGGTTCCGTCGCCGCCAATCACCGCCACTTTGAGCACGTCTGCCATGATTATCCCCCAACAAGGTAAAATTTTGAAATTTGAAACACTGGTTGCATGTCGCATTTCCACTTGTCCCGGCCACACGAACACCCCATGGCAAAGACGCGGATCGAAATCCAATAAACCCATAACATTATATGCTGTCAACAACATACCGCAAGGCGGCGAAAGGAACCATGCCGGATTGCCATTTTCCCAAATTCCTGCGGGTGGTCTTGTCGCAATCCGCAAACGTGTATAAGATATAGTGTTTGGTATCGTCTGTTATTAGCGGAACATGGCGACTTCGTCATTTATCAAGAGAATTGAAGGACACAAGTGGCTTATTTCATTAACTTTGCGTTTCTCCTGTTTGCTCAGGATGCCCCACCACCCAACGGTTTTAACCCATCGATCTTCATCTTGGTGATTGGCGCGGTTGTTGTCATGTTTTTTCTCATGTCGCTGCCGCAAAAACGCGAGCGCAATCGATGGAACGCCATGGTCGAAGCCCTCAAAAAGAACGACCGCGTTCTGATGAGTTGCGGGATCATCGGCAAAGTTCACTCTGTTCACCGGGAGAAAAATGAAATTGTTATTAAAGTCGATGATGACAGCAATACGAAAATGACGTTTTCGCTGGGGGCGGTCGCCCGAATTCTTGACCAACAGGCCAAAGAAAGCAGCGACGATAAATAGACTGTTGTGTCGTGGTACAGATTATTGTAGCGCGTTATTGTGTCGCACTTGAATTGTTTCGCGTTAATATTGCAGCGTAATTCCTAAAAACGCCCTGAAAGGGCAAAGCATAACAGCCCAGGGCAACGCCCTGGGAAAAGAAGTCCCCAATAGGATCATTTTCTCATGAAGTGGAGCAGTCTTTTTTCCCGTAAGTCAACCGAAGCCAAAGATTTAGCCTCTGTGGAATCTCACGCCGGTTTTCGTTTCATGCCCTATACTCTGGTCGTTGCCCTGGCACTGCTGGCGTTCAGTTACTGTCAGCAACCGCTGGCGCAAGACGACGAAGGGACAGCCGAACCGCCTGTGGTGGTGGTTGTGGAAGAAGCCGAGGCTTCGGACTCCGGGCTTCAGGCTTCAGAAGAATCAGAAGAAGAGGTTGTCGAGGCGGAAGAATCCCCGGTGCAAGTTGACATTGTGGAACCGGAAAGTGTCACATCTCCGGAAATTCCGGCGTTTCAAACACCGGAGTTGCCGGAAACGGGTACTGCCCCGGAAATCGCCGGGCCGACCCTCGGCGAAGTCGGCGACATGGCTGTTCCGCCTCTCACCACGCCGGAAAGCGATCCGGTCGCCCCTGACTCCATGAGCGACGCCAATGACACTGCCATATTACAAGGTCTTCAAACTCCCGGCGTAAATGTGGAAGCCGGCCCCATCACGACAGGTCCCGCCGACGAGCAGGAAGAACAAGCTGGCGAAGATGCTGAACCACCCGTCAACTGGACGTCCATTATCATTACCTTTGGCATTTTCTTCCTCGTATTTGGCGTCAGTGCCTTTCTGGCCAACCGGGCGGCCAAAGCCTGGCGTATGCCGGATCACGCCTATAAGTTCTTTCTCGTGTTGTTCACAAGCATCGGTGCCATCACGGCAACCTGCCTGAGCTTGGACAAACTGACGCTCGGCATCGACCTGAGCGGCGGCGTCGTGCTTGTTTATGACGTCAAAGCCCATTCCGATTCAAACGATGGCAGATCAAGCGACCCATTGGTCTCGCAACAGGATTTCGACGGTCTGATTCAATCGGTCAACAAACGCATCAACCCGGCCAATATCAAGGAAATCGACGTTCGACGCTATGGGACAAGCCAGCTCAAAATCGTCATTCCCCATGCCGACGCCGCCGAAGTCAATCGCATTGTCAAAATCATCAGCGAAGCGGGGACGCTGGAGTTTCGCATCCTGGCGTCACGAAGTCTCGCGGAAGACGCGGCCATCATTCGCCTGGCCGAATCGATGCCGGGCGTGACCAATGTCTTTGACGATGGCCTTCTCGTCGCGAAATGGGTGCCGATCAACAAAAACGAATTGACCCAGTTCCTGAACAATCCGGCGGACGTCGTTCGCCAGACGGGGGAAACGCATGAAGTTCTCGTTCTGAAAGACGAGTATGACGTTCGGGGCGAATACCTGCGAAACATTCACCAGGGCATGTTTTCGGACAGGCAGGGGATTCCGAGACAGGGTGTTGCATTTTCGCTGAACGCGGCGGGATCAATCTTGTTTACCGAACTGACGACGCGATACGCTCTGGGGGAACAAAGTTCGACCACACGTTATCTCGGCATCATCATGAGCGGTGAGATGTATTCCGCCCCGACCCTCAATGATCCGATCACCGGGGGGGGTTGTCATATTACGTTTAACCCGCGCCCCGGCGATGAAAACAACAAACAACTTCAACAGGACATCAAGGACTTGTTGCAGGTCATGCAGGCCGGTGCGCTCCCTGCGGACATCAGCAAGGAACCGATCAGCCGCAACGAAATGGGGCCGACGCTCGGTGATGCGACGATCCGTTCCGCCCAGATTTCCGCCGTAATCGCTTTGGCGGGAGTTTTCCTGTTTATGATCGTTTATTATCGGGCATGCGGAGTCCTTGCTTGCCTTGCGGTCGTCATGAACTTCTTCCTGATCATGACGGTCATGCTGTCCATCCGGGCGGCGTTCACCCTGGCCGGGCTGGCCGGGCTGGTCTTGACGCTCGGCATGGCCATCGACGCGAACATCCTGATTTTCGAGCGTCTCCGCGAGGAACTCGCCGCCGGTTCGACCCTGCGTCACGCCATCCGCAACGCGTTTTCACGGGCGTCATCGGCGATTATCGACTCCAACCTCACGACGCTCTTCGCGGCGATCATCCTCTATACGGTCGGGACGGAGCAAACCCGCGGATTTGCGGTCACGTTGTTCCTCGGCGTGGTCTTTTCCATGTACACGGCGGTCTTTTGCCTGCATGTCGTGTTTGAAGTCCTTGAGCGACGAGGCTGGCTGACTCGCGTTACCATGTTGCGTCTTTTGAACAAGCCGAATATCGATTTCATGGCACTCCGTAAAACCACCGTCACCGTTTTCGCCATGCTTTGCGTGATAAGTTTGCTGTTGGCCGTCGTTCGCGGCAAGGCAATGTATGACATTGACTTTGTTGGCGGTGTTTCGGTTGATATCGCCTTCAAAAAGAGCGAGCCCATGTCCCCTTCTGAAATCGAAAACAGGCTTGGCCATGCCGGTATTGAAAAGCCCACTGTCAGTACGGTGTCGGAAACCATCATCGACATGACTCAGGTTCAAGCTGCCGATCAGATCGGTCAGCGGTTCACCATTTCGACGGCCACGCCGGTCGGAATGGACGCCAACGATTTCCTGAAACAGGTCACCGCGACGATTTCCGACCAGTTCGGGGAACAACTCATCCTCGATACGATTGACTTCACGCTCGACGAACGTCAGGGAGCGGCTGCAATGGAAACTGTGGCAAAAATCACGGTCTATCCGTCGATGAACTTCAAGTCGCTTGAACAAAATATCAGGAATTACTCGGCTCAACTTGTTGACACAGAGGTGATTGCCGACACGTTGAACTTTTCCATTGTCTGCGACGAAGACCCGAACGCCGCCGAATCGTCGAAATCGCACGCGAACTGGACGGTGACTTTCCTCAGTCCGAAAGACGATGTCCAAAAGGTTCTCGACGCGTTCCAGGCCGAATTCAACATGTCACCGTGGTTCCCGGCGTCCAATACGGTCGGCAGCGTCGTTGCCGGTTACGCTCAGGTGGCGTCACTGGCGGCGATTTTTGCCAGCTTCGTTGCCATGATCCTTTATCTCTGGTTGCGATTCCAAAAGGTGTATTTCGGCCTTGCGGCGGTGGCCACGTTGATCAACAACATTCTCATTACGCTTGGTGCGCTTGCCATCAGCGTCTGGTTGAAACCGGTTCTGGCGTTTGCGTTGATGGATGATTTCAAAATCGGCCTGACGGTCATCGCCGCGTTCCTGACGATCATCGGTTACTCGATCAACGACACGATCATCCTTTTCGACCGCGTCCGCGAAGTGCGCGGCAAGTCGTCGCAACTGACCATTGAACACATCAACCAGAGTATCAACCAGGTTCTCTCGCGAACCCTGCTGACTTCGTGTTCCACCATTTACGTGGTGGTCGTGTTGTACTTCCTGGCCGGGCCGGGCTTGCGCACCTTTGCCTACGCGATGGGGGTCGGGATCACTGTTGGAACCTTTGCCTCCATCTTCCTGGCCGCTCCGTTGCTGTACTGGATGGTCAACGACCCCGGCAAGGGTAAAGGCAAAATTGCAAAATCCATTCCCGGCAAAGGCAAGGAAAACAAAGAGAAATACGACCGCAAACCGCAGTGACAGTTGCCGGATGGTGGAAAGGCAGGGTAGCCGGGCGACAATCAGTTGCGTTACCCTGTGACGCACATCCATGGGCGGTCACGCCGTGATCACCGTAATCAGAGCCGCCATCGCATGATTGCAGATCCGGTCGCAACGGCTGGTGGTCTTATCTTACGCTTCCCGCTTCGCGCATCATGCGGAGGATCATCTCGTCGAAGGGAACCGCCGTCGGCGAGACCGTGCAGCCGAACCCGTTGCCGACGCAATATTTGCGCAGCGTTTCGAGAAATTCGGCGAATTTGCTCTTGTAACGCCGCAGGATGCTTTCGCTGATCGTGACGTCGCAGACCGAACCGGATTCAACGTCCACCAGTTGCAGATCACCGAGCAGTTTCGGGTTCGCTTCGAGTGCATCGTGAAGCTGAATGATGTTCGGTTCATACTTGCGGTAGCGCAGCGCGTCGATCCCGTTCTGATAGCCATGCGGGTCGTACAGGTCGCTGACCACGACGGCCAGGCCGGTATGTTGTTTGCGGTGGATGAAATCGCGCACCACCGCCCCGAGGTCGGTTTCTTCACCAAGCGGTTCGCACTGTTCGAGAAATCGTAACAAACTCAAAACATGTTGCTTGCCGCGGGTCAGCGGGAACACATCGACAATACGGGCGGAATATGCAACGACCGAAACGCGGTCGAGATCGGCCAGCGCAATGTAAGCCAGTGCCGCAGTGATTTGCCGGGCATAATCGAACTTCAGCGGCTTGCCCGACGCCATGCTGCGGGAACAGTCGAGGAAAAAGTAAACATGCAGGTCTTCCTCTTCCTCGAACCGTTTGATCAATTCACTGCCAAGCCGCGCGTAGATATTCCAGTCGAGATACCGCAGATCATCGCCAAGCGTATAGTTGCGGTGATCGGCAAATTCGACGCCGCCCCCCAGTTGCCGAGTCCGTTTCTGGGCCAGCAACTGCCCGCGAAAAATCCGCCGCGAAATCAGCGATAGGTATTCCAGCTTCTTCAAAAATTCCGAGTCGAACATGGCGGTGAGGGGTGGTTGGGAGTCAGAAAGGTGTTGCGATACCTTGTGACGCGCAGGGGAGGACGGTCAGGAGGTGACCGCACTCTGCATTTGTTTCATGGCCTGATCGACGGCGGCCAACTCTTCGGCATGATTGATGCCAAGTCCCTCGATCGGCTTGAGAACCGGCAGAGCGACAACCTTTTTGCCTTGCGAAAGCAGCACGGCGGGCGCGTCGGTGATATAATACTCGCCCTGTGCGTTGTCGGTTTTGAGCAAATCGAGTACGCCCAGCAGATCGGGGGTTCGGAACAGGTAATAGCTCATGTTCACTTCGGTGATTTGCCGTTCCGCATCGGTCGCGTCTTTTTCTTCGACGATTTTTTGGAATTGACCGTCCGCGTCGCGGATGATCCGCCCCAACCCGGCCGGGTCGTCTTTGTAAGCGGTTCCCATGACACATGCGGCCGGTTCGCGGTCGTATTCGGCGAACATGGCCTCAATGGACTCGCGCTGAATCATGGGGCAATCTCCGGCCAAAACCAGGAGCGGACCGTCATAATTCGCAAGAGCAGGCCGTGCCATCATGACCGCGTGCCCGGTGCCTTTCTGCTCCCGTTGCTCGCAATATTCCAGTTTCGGGCGATGAGCCAGCATTTCCCGAACGAGTTCCCCGCGATACCCGATGACGACGAGAATTCGGTCGATCCCCGCGTTTTCGAGCGTGTCGAGAACGTATTCGATCATCGGACGACCACACACTTCGCACAAAACCTTCGGCAGTTCCGATTTCATCCGGGTGCCTTTGCCGGCTGCCATGACCACGGCGACTTTTTTGACCAAAATGACGCTCCTTTTTGTTGTTTCCCACGGGAGGTTCATGGACACGAAGACAATGGTTGATCTCCACCTCGACCCGCCCGGAAGTGGCGGTTCCCTTCTTTTCCACGCCAAAGTGTGAGAAAATTGACTCAAAAAAATGTAAATTTGGGCAAAACGCCTTTACTTTTTCCTGGAAACAGTATAGCATAACTGATTATAGGATTACGTAAAGTCCGAATATCTTTTCGGTCAACGCTTTTCGAATTGGGACACAGTCATGCTGGTTCAAATGGCGTTGTCTCGCATCATCATCAGCGAGATCAACAACCAACAGGTTATTTATTTGCGTGAGGTCGAAGGTTCTCGCGAATTTTACATCGTCATCGGTATATTCGAGGCGACCAGCATCGACCGCCGCGTCAAGGGCATTGCGGTCCCACGGCCGCTGACGCATGACCTTGTTTTGCAGATTTCCGACGCACTCGGCGGAGCGGTGCAAGACATTGTCATTTCTCGCATCGAAGAACAGACCTATTTTGC
>WRMR01000212.1 GCA_009776995.1 Planctomycetaceae bacterium
TAAGATTGCGCATATCAACTTGATGACGTGGTCGGCTCTTTTGGCAATCCTGGGTATGCTTCACATGGTTACGGCAAATTGTTCATAAAACCGGACGTCCCCGGAGTTGAACAGGCGGATGTCGCGGACGCCGTATTTCATCATGGCCAGCCGCGTCAAGCCCAGTCCGAACGCGAAGCCGCTGTACTCGTCGGGGTCGATGTTCGCGTATTCCAGCACGCGCGGGTGGATGAGTCCGCAGGGAATCAGCTCGATCCAGCCGTCGCCGCAGGTCGCGCAACCTTTGCCGCCGCAGATCAGGCAATTGAGGTCCAACTCAAACCCCGGCTCGACGAAAGGAAAATAGCCGGGACGCAACCGCACCTTGACGTCACGGCGAAACACTTCGCTGAGCAGTGTTTTCATCACCGCGATCAGGTTGGCGACCGAGATGTTTTTATCGACGACCACGCCTTCGCACTGGTAAAACGTGTTCTCGTGGCTGGCATCAATGGCCTCATAACGGAAGCAGCGACCGGGAAAAATTCCACGAAACGGTGCGCCAAATCGCTCTAATGCGCGCACCTGATTCGCCGACGTGTGCGTCTTGAGCACCATGTCGTTGGTTAGCCAGAAGGTATCCTGCATGTCCCGTGCCGGATGATCGCCTGGAATATTGAGTGCCTCGAAATTGTAGTATTCCGTCTCGACATCCGGGCCGCGAAGCACGGTAAAGCCCATGCCTTGAAAGATGTGTTCCAATTCGAGTTGTGTTGTTGTGATCGGGTGCAAGGCACCAAGCATCCGGTTCGAGCCGGGCATGGTCAGATCCAACTCGCGTTGTGGCTGAACCGCCGCACCGGACTGTTTTGCCGCCTCGACGGCCGCCGCAATGTGTTCCGTCGCAAAGGCTTTCAACTCATTGAGCTTGCCCCCGAAGGCTTTTTTCTCTTCGGCGGAAAGTTTGCTGAAATCGGTTTCCCTTGCCAAGAGCGTGACGATCCCTTTACGGCCGAGATATTTGACACGAATATTCTCAACATCTTGCGGGGTTTTGGCACCCGCCAAGTCACCAGCCAATTGTTGACGGATGGTTTCCAATGGTACGACTCCTCCGAAAAAATGAAGATAGTGAAGGTGAAGATTACGAAAGATCAAGCGGATTTGCGACGACTTTCGAAAGGCATTCTACCATATCTCTCACATTGCCGCAATCTGCGTAAGTTACAAGACTCACCCTTACAAAATGTCAAAACCGTTGTGTGGTATGATTTCAACAGAAATTCCTACTTTAACGAAAATGCCGGAAAAGATAAAAAATCAAAGAAAATTAATGAGAGTTGTTCCAGCGATTGGCCGATAAAACAATCAGGAAATCTTGTCTTTTGACATTCACTGAGAGGGAAGGAGCCCAAATATGGCCCATCGGTTCAATAATGTTGGTGGCTTGCGTCGTTTTGTGGCGGCACTGGGAGTGACCGTGTGTGTTACGGCAGGCGTCGCGTTCGGACAATATTCAAACCAATATCAAAAAAATCTCAACCCTAACTTGGATTGGCGGGCTCCCGTCATTCACGGGCAACAGGCCATGCCATCGCAACCGGTGCCGCGAGTGGCGGCAACGCCGTCACCCGTCCAGTTGGTTCAGCATCTTGAGCCGACACAATTATTGCCGACGGTTGATACGATTGATAACAGTACATCACCGACTGAGGTGCCACCTCCGATCAACGGAACGCGAATTGCCCAAGTACCCGGCTTGGGAGGAGGCCAGGATGCACGAATGGATACCATGTACCCGGAAAGACGTCCGGGATCAGTCGGTCACCCTGCTGCATCAGGCGTGACGGCTCCCGTACCCGCGCAGGCTCCGGGTTTTTCAGTAAGAGATAATTCCTATGATCGCGTTGGAAGCGATGACCTGTCAGGGTTTTCGCCAAGCGGTAAACGTATTCTCGAATGCGAAGACCCACGACAGATCGGTGCCCCGATGGGTGAATTGAACATCCTGATCGACATTGATATTGACTGGGCAAAACTGGATCCCTGCTCGATCAATCTTGACGAATATTACCCGAGAAACTGGCCGCAAACCTGTTTCCAGTATAACGCTTCCAATCTCTGCACTTCTGCCGCTTACTTTGAGGACCCGGCCGTCGAACGTTACGGCCACTCGTGGGGACCGTTCATGCAGCCGGTGATGTCGGCGGCTCACTTTTACGGGTCCGTGCTGTTCCTGCCGTATAAAATGGGGTTGACTCCGCCGTGCGAGTGTGTTTACACGATCGGCTACTACCGTCCTGGAAGTTGTGCGCCATACATGATCGACCCGGTTCCGTTATCCATCCGTGCTGGTATCGCCCAGGCAGGAACTGTGGTCGGCCTGGCTTACCTGATTCCGTAATTCTGAGCTGATCGCGATAGGTCATTTCAGACGACAAACAAAACTGCGGTATGGTAATCATGTCGCGGTTTTTTTGTTTCTTGACAGGAAAAAGACCAAAAACCTTGTTTGATTGCACATATTTCCCATAACAATAGGCGGGATGCAGAGATTAAATACAAATTCATGCCAAAAATCGAAAAATTTACAAAAATACGATAGCAATTGCTCTTTCGGCAACCGTATCCTATCGTTAGAATACGTTTTGGGGATCGAGCGTCAATTTTTTTCGCACTTTCAAACATTCCAGACTCCCACTCCCAACTCAGGTAATGCGCCATGCAAGTTTACGACATCATCATCCTGATTCTCGTCGGGTGGCTGACGTTGCGAGGTGCGATGAAAGGTATGATCTCGCAACTGGCGTCGATTGCGGCGGTGATCGCCAGCTTCTGGGCCGCTGTCCGGTTCGGGCCGGTACTGGAACCAATCATGCAATCGACCTTCAATGCGAAACCGCCGTGGGACAAAGTGCTTGGTATCACCCTTGCGTTCGTCGGTGCATCGATAGCCGTCATGTTCCTGCACCGTGTGTTGCTCAAAATCATCAGCGTCATCCGAATGAGGAAGTTTGACCGTCTCTGCGGGGCAATGTTTGGGTTTCTGAAAGGCGTACTGATCGGCATGATCCTCACGTTTTTCGCCGTCATGCTTTCGGAACAAACGCGCACATTGGCCACGCAGTCACGTTGCGGCCAAATCCTGGTATTGTTGATTCAGCGCACACAATCACTGTTGCCTGAAGATGTCAGCACGTTAATCGAAGCGAACCTTGAAGGGTTTCGCAAGCAGCTTGAGTCGAGTACGGACGCAGCGGAAGGGAAAATCTTGCAGGTGAAAGCTGTATCGAAAGCGGCAACGGACATTAAGAATGTCATCGAGTCGTTGGGCAGTATGACGTCATTGACATCGGAGTGGTTTTCCGGCGGTTTCGACCCGGCGAATGAGCAGCCGATCCTTTCAAGTGAAACCGCAACTATCACGCCAACACTTCCCAGGGATTATCCATCCCCTGAGATTTTGACATTACAACGCCCAGCAACCCCAGGCACAGAAGTCAACTTATCGGGTGCCACGAGCAACGTGCCACTTGTTGAAGCGACTTCTGCCATTCCAATCGTTGCAATCAGTGCGGCAATACAATCCGGCAATGCGGCTCATCCCACTGCGGCTTCCGTTATCTCGCCAAGTGCCGAATTGCTACCGATCACCTCCACCACCAGTATGCCAACCTTCCCCAACAGCGAAACCGGTTGGCGGACACTCTTGCGCGAAATGCGGTGAATCAAAGGGTTATTAATGCACGAAATCCACTGAAAAGTCGCACAAAATCAAGTGAACATTTCAATCAGAGCCGCAAGAGTCATCGAGCGGAATGACCGCTCCGTTACCACCACGGCTCTGAGGGATCGAACGACTTATTTTTGCGTGAGTCCTTCTTTACCCGACGTTGATCCAACTGTCGATATTGGCGAAAGTCCACGGTTCACGTTGCGGGCGGGATACGCAGAAATGCTTGTTCGCTTCATCGGCATGGTCTCCGACGAATTTTTCCGTATCCGGATTCCACTGGAGCTTGGCACCGTCCATCAGCATCGAAACGTTGGCGATGTGCGCGACCGTGTGATTGCGATGCCCGCATTCCGCCGTGTAATAGCATAATTTGCGTGACTTGACGCAATTGGCAAAATCAATGTGTTCGCCGCCATCACCGCTTGCGGCAGTCACCGTGCATTCAGGACGTCCAAGATTCTTCCCTTCTTCAAACGTGAGATTCAGCAGCTTGTCGTCACTGGCCTGCACCGCCTGTCGCCAGCCGCGCATCAGGAGCCATCCTTTGGTGCCTTCGAATTTCACGCCGGGAACTTCCGACCAGACTTCCATTGTGACCCCGTTGGCATAGCGGTAATTGATGCGGAACTCGGCGGGCGTGTTCCACGCTTCTTTGAAATCTGGGAATTTTCCTTCTCCCTGCACTTCGACCGGGCCGGTGTCGTCCGTGTTGTTCGCCCATTGGGCGATGTTAATCAGGTGCGACCCCCAATCGGTAAGAACGCCGCCGCTGTAGTCAAAGTTCCAACGCCAGTTGTAATGTACCCGCGCGGGAATATACGGCACTTTGGGTGCCTGGCCAAGCCAGGTGTCGTAATCAAGTTCCGGCGGAACATCACGAATACTGAACTCATCGCTTTCGGTTCCCGTGCCGCGGGCCATCGTATTTCCCATTGGGATAAGCACCTTGATGTTGCGCAGTTCCCCGATGTGGCCGTTGCGCACCGCGTTGACCATGTACTGAAAATTGTCGATGGAACGGTTTTCCGACGCCGTTTGAAAGACGCATTGCGTTTTCTTTTGCGTGTCGCTGAGAAGGCGCCCCTCTTCAATCGTCAGCGTCGGCTTCTCGCAAATAACATCCTTGCCAGCTCTCATGGCGAATACTGACATCATCACATGCCAATGGTCCGGCGTTGCAATGCAAACGGCGTCGATGTCCTTGCGATTGACCAAATCGCGAAAATCCGTGTATGGCGTACAGGCTTTGTAGGAATCACCGAATCGCTTCGAATAGATTTCATCGGTCATTCGGCGGCCGTTTTCCAGGTAATTTTTATCGACATCGCACACGGCGATGACATGTTGGACCGGATTGCGGGACATGAGTTGCAGGTTCCAGCCGAGTCCGTGACTTCCGCAACCGATTAACCCCATCGTGATCCGCTCACTGGGGGCAACGGTTCCCTGCAATCCGAGCGACGTGCCGGGAATCACGAACGGCGACGTTACCGCAAGCGACCCTGCCGCGACAACGGTTGCCTTTTGTAAAAACAAACGACGTGAAATGTTTGACATGATATTAACCCTTCTTTCAACTGGTAACTTATTTGGTATTTGTGAACTTTTTCGACATTCTCAAGACCTCAATATACGAAAAAGGGAGGCAAAATGCAACCCTTCCGCCGTCCTCCTTTTAAGAAAAGCATGGCGTTAGGTTTTCCCAATCGGGTGTACTAAAAACCTCTTGCGCGATTTGGGCAATTTAGGTTCAACTGGCGGTTTTGAGATTGCACCCCCATTGATTTTTGAGGAGTCATGGACCACGATGCCGCCAAACAACGTTTTCTCAAACAAACCGCCGCTGAGGACTCGCGCAGAAATAACATGGCCGTTTCCATAGCAACCCGGAGCGATAGCGGCAGGTTTTCCAGAAATAACGCAACAGAACTGGCCACTAACGTTCCCGGTTGCCATTCGCAAAATTAAGTTTGGCGGGGTAGTGGTCACACCCGCCCAATCTTTGTCTTGTGGGCGAAAGCCTGATTCTAAGGCGTCAGCGTTGGAGAACGGCCTTCTTTCAGAAAAACCGTCTTGCCTGGTGACGCCGTGATTCGTTCGTTTCCGACAGTCACGGTAAAATCGTTCGGCGTCACATCGATATCAAATGTCAAACCGCGGATCGTGACGCCTTGAAGCGACATGGTTCGGGCAAAGTCAGGAAGAGAAGGCTGAATCACAATCGTGCCATCGAAACCCGCATCAATTCCAAACATGCCAAAAATCATGCATTGTGCCACGGCGACACTGTCCAAGGTACACTGAAGCGGCGTATCCCTGCGGTAATCGATTTCGTGAGCGACGACCGAGTCTCCCCAATAGGGAAGTCTGTCGGCCCACCATAGAATACGGTGAATGATATCACCGCCTTTTTCCGGATGCCCCGCCTTGTAAAATCGCTCAGCAATCTGCGGAGGAAAACAAGTACACGCTCCCGGTCCGCCGTTGTCGATGTCCGCCGGGTCAAAGGCTTCGTCCTGCAACGCCAGGCTGTGGACCCCGTACTTCCCAAGGAATTCATTTTCATTCCAATGAGAGAGGAGTCCTGCCTCTGTCTCATGATCGAGTAGCGGACTACCGATCAATTTATACATTTGGATCGTGTAACGAGATTCCAGTTTTTCTTGGTCATTGATGAAATCAAACCACCGTGTTTCGCGATTCCAAAGTTTTTCCTTCAGCAGTTGTTTCAGCGACTCTGCCCGCTCGACGAGAAAAGGTTTCGGTTCGCCATATATCTCTGCCAATTCGGCGACTCTTATGTAATTGTCGTAGCGTCTTCCATTCAAGTCCGGCATGACGTGATTATAATAGTTCGGTTTGCGACGCAATTCCAGGTGGCTGTTCGACGGGCCGTAGTCAATCAAGGCAACCGGTTTTTCAGGATCGTCCAATGCCAATGCCTGTTCCAGCATGTGGTCCATAATGGTGCGGCCATCCACCTGTTGCGAAAGAAAATCGGCATCACCGGTCAGTTTGACGTAAAAGTAAACATGCCCGATGATCTTTTCCTGGTTGATCATGTACCATGGTCCAAAAGCCTTGCCGGTCACCGGAAGAAACGCGAAGTGTTTCGTTAAGTTCAAACCAAGAAAATGTTTGATATGTTCCCGGGACGCCGCCGGATCAAGCAGATGGATAATCTCCCAGGTCTCGCCGTAATTCCAGAGGTAATTGCACACACACCCGCCTCGGACACTGCCTGTCCCGTAATAAGGGTGCAGGCAGAATTCTTTGACATCCCAGTGATTCATGAAAAAGTGCATCACAGAACGATCGTACAAACGTTCCAATTGTTTATTGTCGGAATGAAATCGCGGCAGATGCTCGTAAAGCGACTCAAATTCCTCAACATAATGCTTCTCCGAACGGGCAATGGAACGTTCAGGATTGGAGACGATCTCTTGAATGTCGGCAAGAACCGTATTCGTTACACCCATGGCGAAAACAAGTTGAACCGTTTCGGATTGTCCGGGTTCCAAGATCACGGAACAACGCCCTTGACGGGATTCGGCGTCCCATATCCACCCGGAGCGATTCGTTGCGACTACAACGGCATACGCCCCCTGTTTGATAATGATGGTCTGTTGATCGACTTCGGCGGTTGTCGGCGTCCGGCTTCTTTCCCTTGAAAATTCCCAGACGTCGCTCCAATCAAGTGTGTTCTTCCCCAATGCCGCTTCCAGGGAAAACTCTTTTTTTTCACCGGATTCATTGTGAAGCGTCACACTTTGAACGGCTGCCCGTTTTCCGGCAATCAACAACAAGCTGGTTTTCATGGTCAAGCCGTCGAGGATGCCTTGTGACTCGAATTTCATCGGCCACCAAACGTATCGGGTCACTGGAACCAGCTTCGAGTTGATTGTCAGATTGCATGCGAAATCGCTGCTGACATAAGGTGGTGCCCAAAGTCCGTCGATCGAACCGACTCTGTCGTAAGGTGTCCCCGTCGTCACGTGATGATTGACGACGCCGAGATGTTCCCCCGCCATGATGTTTTGTTTGCCGTCCAGTGAAAAGCGGTCGATCGTCTCGTCCGCAAAAATTGCTGGCACCGACATAACGACGATCATGAAACTTCGAATAAACATTGGCAATATCCTCCAATCTGTTCAGGTTTTCCAGCGTAATAGGACAATGGTGCAGAATCTGTCACCATCGTTGACGATCTTATAGAAACACGTGGGGACGATGGCACACTGGAATTTTGCAAACCGAATGATGCCCCGGTCATTCGCAGTTCTCCCAAATCACGGATTCCTGTTTGTGGTCGTCTTCTGACTGTGGTGAATTGTTTCGATTCAGAGTGTATTCGACTCTCCCCCTGACGGTGTGCCGAGGGCTCCCCAGACGCCGTAACGGCTTTCGCCTGATGTTTTGTTCACCGTTT
>WRMR01000213.1 GCA_009776995.1 Planctomycetaceae bacterium
TCACAAACCAGGATGTCCGTCCGAAATACACGACCTGGCCGACGGCGACCGGTTCGTCCCAGGCCAGCGTGAAATCGGCGGTATCGCGTGCCGATTCCCCGCGAACACACCAGGCATGACCAAGATCGGCACCCTGACTCGCTTCGCCGGGAATCACGCCGTCCACCGCGAACTTGGCCTCATACTGCGAACTGTAAACCGATGTGGCCGCAACCTTCGCTGTTCGGGCAAGATTGTCATCCGCCATGAGGACAGTGTTGAACACAAGGAATAGCAAAACACACGGGATGATACTTGTTTTGATCATCATTCTCCCCCCTAACGATTGACGTGGATATCCCGTCGCCGTGACCGTGTCGCCCTGTGACGCGGAGTCCTGCGCGCTTCTCGATCACAGTGATTCCAACGGAACAACAAAAACCCCATTCTTCGGCGGAAGGCCGCCCCGGATCGGAAACGCGCACATCCCGCCCGCAACAGGGTGAAAAGGCCGAACACGTTACCATTATAGGGAATGTACCCAGGAAATGCAATCAATACGTAAGACAGGGAGCAAAAATGAAACAAATTTTGGTCGAAGCACTTGCCTTGCCGGGAATCATACGGTAAACATGGAGTTTGTGAGTCATTCCACGAACCTTTCCTCTTATATGGAAATTGAAAATGAAACAAACCGCATGTTTACTGACGTTATTTCTGGCGATCCTGGCGAACGTTTCGCCGACGGCATGGCCGGAGACTCCGAAAAAGAACGCTTTTGAAATCAAGAACGGCGTCAACATCAGTCACTGGCTTTCGCAAAACGGCCAGCGCGGCGAACGGCGCAAGGCGTATTTCACGCGTACCGATGTGGAATTTATCGCGGGGCTTGGTTACGATCACATTCGGTTCCCCATTGACGAAGAGCAAATGTTCACCGAAGGCGGCGGCAAAGAGCCGGAAGCCTTTGCCTTGTTGCACGACGCTTTGGGCTGGTGCGAAGAGTTCCAGCTCCGCGCGGTGGTTGATCTGCACATTTTGCGTTCGCATCACTTTAACGCGGAGGAAAAGCCTCTGTTTACCGATTCCAAAGCCCAGGAACAGTTTTACGAGTGCTGGCGCAAGCTCTCCGAGGAACTGAGCAAGTATTCCGTGGACAACGTGGCGTATGAGACGATGAACGAACCCGTGGCGGACGATCCCGAAATCTGGAACGCCATCGTCAACCGTTGCGTGGAAGCCATTCGCGAACTGGAACCGGAACGGACCATCGTCATGGGTTCCAACCGCTGGCAGAGTTATTCCACGGTCAAAGACCTGCGCGTGCCGGAGAACGACCCCAATATCCTCATCAGCTTTCATTATTATGAACCGTTTTTGCTGACGCATTACAAAGCGTCCTGGACGCATACCCGGGACCTTGCCGTTCCGGTTCATTACCCCGGTCAACTGATTGCCGACGCGGATATGGCTTCAGCAGGCAGCCACGCAAGAGCCGGAAGAGCGGTTTTCAACATCGACGTCATGGAAGGTCACTTCATGCAGGTGATTGAGGCGGCGAAAAAGTACAATTTGAAACTCTATTGCGGCGAATACGGCTGTATCAACGACGCACCCCACGCGGACAAAATCCGGTGGTACAAGGACATGCACACCCTTTTCGAGCGGCACGGCATCGCCCGGTCCAACTGGGATTACAAAGGCGGCTTCGGCATCCTTCGCAACGGAGAACCCCAAACAGAAATGATCAACGCCATTTTGGGGGTTGTGAATAAATAACCTGTTAAAATTTGAGTAACCGTTCACGGGTTTTGTTTCTCACCATGAAGACACCAAGAGGTTCAAAGATTTTATATCAGCAAATTGAATTCCGATCAACTCATCTGCGAATATCTAATCTCATCTGTTGATGATGATTCTTCGTGGTAAAAATTTCGTGAATGGCTATCTCGTTGGAATGCAATTGCCTCCAGAAAGAACGGCAAGAACCAACCATGATCGCTGTTGCCATTGACCATCACTCACCAATACGGCTTTGCTTCGACATTCGCACCATGATTATATCGCTATGCAAAGAACGATAAAATAAAATCACGACTAAAACTTCCGTTGTTTGCGTGTTTTCCACAATGTAAATTCTTGGAAAGTGCAGTTATATACCCTTTCGAAAAACTTGGCTCGATATTTTTTGGCGAAAGCCTTACGCTTTGTATTCTGATTGTGCTGTTGTATCCTGAAACGTTGATCACAGCATTCATTTCACTTCCTTTTTTTATACCGGACCAGTATCAAGTGATTACAATAAGACTTGGCAAATGGGGAAAGGGGACAAATCAGGGAGCGAGCAATTTGGCGCGGATTCCAATACTGTTACCGTTATGACGATAATTCGTGGGATTGCCATCTTGTCCGGACGGAGTATTAAGCACTTTCGCCTTGCCCTCGGCCGAGCGAATGGCCATTGTGGTCGAGCCGCCGCCGTCGAGATTGATACCATTCCACGCTCCAAACAAAACAAGCCATTGACCGGTTTCGCGGTACGAAGCACCGTCGCTATATCCGGGTTGACGGCCATCAATCACAACGAAGTAAACGTAATGCGAGTCTTGAGAGACACCGACGGCGGTACGGGGATGAACGTCTTGATTCGTTTGCTGTACAACAACGCCTTGATCGACAAGAATGCGATTCCCGGCAACGGCGGTCTCCACTTCGTCGGGTGGTTCAGTACCCTCCTCCTGAATATCGGCAATTTCCGCCCGATTGTCTTTGAAAACAAGAAAAACAGGCCAGCCTTTTTCATTTTTTGATACGATTTGCCCTTGAGAAACCGCCAGCCCCCTGAGAACGGACGGACCGGAAGTCCGTATCGTTTGTGCACTGAACGGACTATAAAAATTGGCGTTGAACGCCGCCTGGAGAGCATGTTTTTCCAAGAATTGGGGAACGGTTTCACGGACAGTTTCTTTAACTTTGAAGTCGAAACCGTCCTCAGCTCGCGGGGTCGAAAAAAAACCAATGCCATCAGCTTTCAGATCAATCCGCATGGCATAAACACGCATCAATCGAGGAACATCTGCCTGGCCGGTGGCCGTGTCGATTCCTTGAAAAATCGGCGTCCAATCCGTTTTTTGCCAACTCTCGTCGGCAAACACGAAGCCGCTGATCGATAAAATTAAAAAAATAAAAGTGGTTCTCAAAAGGAGTTTCATTGGGGGGCGAAATCGGAAAAAAGTATTGAAATTTAAGGGCATGGAAGCAAGTCGGAAGTGTGGAGTGGAAAAAACACAGTATACAAATAGGAACTCCGCAAAAGAATTCCTATTGTCCAATCAAGAGGACGATAGCAAAATATTTCTGTTTTATGCAAACCCTCAAGTATTCTTGTAAGTGTACACTGAAAAAGGTCTTCATGGAAGTTGAATTTCCGCTTTGACATCATAGTCAAAAACATTTTTCTTGCCTTTTTCCACTTCATACTCGATGGTACTGTTTTTATTAAACTCAGGCGGGACCAATGTGACACGATAGTCCTGGCCTTCAAGCGTTTCCGCCGTGACGGGTTTGTTGGTTTTTCTGTCATAAACAGCTTGTGCAGTGATGGAAACCCGATATTTACCGGGTTTCAGGCCATCCTGGAATGTCAATAAATACTTGCCTGTTTTTGAATTGAAGGTTGTTGAAGAAGACCCCAGTGAGGGTTCGTCCACTGGAACAAACGCAATCGCACACATTTCCGCTCCTTCAAACGGGCCGCCATTGAATGTAATTTTGCCGCTCACATCCATTCGGCCATCCGGGTTATGCAATTTTCTTTGACACCCCGACAGGCATACCAATACACCAAGACAACCCATTAATAATGAAAAACAAGTCCATCTCATATAAAGCCTTTTGCCTTTCACGGAACACACTTGGAACAGTATTTGACCCAAAGCATCCGACGGTGTATGAGAAACACCATCGGGCTTTGGAGTCATACACAAAAATGGAATGGAAAAAACTACGGAATGGAAACAGACAAACCGGAAGCAGCCGCTCCCAAAGGACGCCAGATGGCCCGGCTGATGCTATCGCTGATAAAATGCACACTACCATCGCCAAGTGCGGCGTTGGCACCACCGGTGTGGTTGCTGCGAGCCGAGATTTGAACATAGTACAAAGAAAAAGTCCAGCACGGATATTTTACTTTTTCATACGTTCCATCAATAGGACGATGATGACAGAGGCTGTATCCCATTCCGGAATTATCCGGTTGTTTGCTGTTCGGTTCCCAGTAGGTACTGAAAAACGCACCATGCCCGCCTCGATAAGTATCAGCTCGAAAATCACTCGACGTTGTGCTAATACTCGTATCACTCGTTGTTTGAACCACTTCGGAAAACATGACCGTATTGGAAAGTCCATCAGTTGCCTTCGCCAAAGTCACCTGCCCGTTCGGCGGAGTAAATCTGATCTGACGCAATGGCCGGGTTGTATCCGCCGCTCCGAGTCCCAGTAAGCCAAACAATGCGCCTCGTGCATCAATACGATCAGCACCGCCGCCGAATTCATCTGTCCATTTTCCAGAAAAATTACTCAACCAACAGTTCATACGAGTTGCGTCTTCGGCAAAACCCGCACCGGCGTCGATACCCAAACCGACAGCCGTTTGTCCGCAACATGCCGCATAGCTGACTTTTGGACCTTGATTAATGGTAGTGGCCGGACTGGCGGAATACCTGACATTTTTCTCGGAACTGGGGCACGAATAACAGTTGACGTTGGCATCATGCCATGCTGTCAGGTTGGTCGCATGATCATACCGCCCCTCTTCGGTCCCTGATGTATTGGCCGTATAGGGCACCAACATCGCTGAGTGGAGTGCTTGCTGCTCAATGTAGGGCAGAATAAAGGTACTCCAACTCAAAAAGTTCCAATCCCGAGCACCGCAGGGCAAGTAGCTTCGGTTGGCATCCGCATGTGTATGTGCCGCCAAGCCGAGTTGCTTGAGATTGTTACTGCACTGCATTCTCCTCGCCGCTTCGCGGGCCGCCTGCACGGCGGGGAGCAGCAGGCTGATCAAAATCCCGATGATCGCGATGACCACCAAAAGTTCGACGAGAGTAAATCCTGTTTGTGTGTTTGTGTGTTTGTGTGTTTGTGTGTTTGTGTGTTTGTGTGTTTGTGTGTTTGTGTGTTTGTGTGTTTGTTGTGGTTTTCATGTTCTTTCTTCGTTGTGTGTTGGCAAGGGTTGATTAGTTCGTTAATGAAAAAAGGATGGTTGCAAAATCCGTTCCTGTTACGGAGCGATTTCCAGCGGTTTCTGGGAACCGGTGAGCCAATTGGTAACGGTCAGTTTTTCCGTTGTAGCAATTTCCAATGATCCCTGGGGCGGCAGTTCCGATGTTTTACCGTCAGTCTCAATGAGACAAGGAATGTCACTACGGTTGTGCAACGTCAAACCGTCTTCGGTTTTCTTGATTTCGACGCAGGCACGGAACAATTCCTCAACCCACGGTTCCCGCCCGAAAACCATATTTCCCGCCCAACCGATCGTCCGTTTGGCGAAAAACGCTTCCCGGACGGATTCGAGATTCCGCTCCCTGGCGAGAATCAACGTCATGGGACGTTGCAGGTTCTGGTGTCCATAATTGTTCCATTCGCTTGCGTGAATGTCGCTGTTGGCGATTGGAACGAGGTCTCGTTCGTTGCACCAATCGTGAGCAAACGGATAGTACCAGACTCCATTGAACACTTCGATGCCGTGGATATGGCCTTTCGCCCTTGCCTCTTCGAGTTCATCGAGGAAAGGGAACGCCAGTCGCCCGGGAATGTTCGGCATTGCCCCGTGTGCGGGGTGATTCCAATGGATGAACGCTTCCTGCTCCGCTGCGGCGGCGATCATGGCCTTCCAATCACCGGCAACCGCCTGGATCGGGTTCGCATCCGTGATGAACAGAGCGTTGAAATGCCTCGATAAGTGTCCCGGTACGGTCGTTTGCGAAATTTCCGTTCCGTGAACGAGGATCAATTTCTGCTTTTCCGCCTCGCTTTTGGCAAGGTTGTACGACATGTTGCGGTCAATGTCTTTCGGAAATCCCCGGCTGCCGCTGCTTTCAACGTGATCCGTAATGGCAATCACGTCGAGCCCGTTGTCGGCGGCTTCCTGAACCCGTGCCTCCGGTTTGACAGCTCCGTCAGAATAGATTGTGTGGATATGAAAGTCGCCCTTGAGTACTTTGTACTCACCGGCATCCGGAATGGTGATTTTTCGTGCCGGCGGCTTATTCTGCCTGACGGCTTCGGCATAAGAAACGGCAAACTGTCCGTCCCCTTCCGGTTTCGGCGGCGCAGCGTCCTGCGCGAAAAGCCCCGGGACGGCCAAAGAAACAACAATGCCCAACAGGGCAAAACTTCTCAAAAATTCACGACGATTGGACATGGAAAATCCTCCATAAGGTTAAAGTAAAGTGATGTGAATTCCGGTTGAAAACCGGAGTGATACAGCGGCAGGATACAAAGTCTTCTGCCATTCCTCTTTCCTGAATTGGTTTCAGGAAAACCTGCACCGTCAGCGATATTTGGCAATATCAATCTCAAAAGTTGCTCCGGTTTTTTCAGCCACGGTCAACTCAACCGGGCTGGCTGTTGATTGAGTTAATGCGACAGGGATCGTCTGGTTTTGTTTCAAAAACGCATCGCGTTTGGCCTGTTTTGCCGCTGCTGCGGCAGGGTTGTCCTGGTCTTCCTCCTGCGGTTGCAAATCTTCCGGAATCTCTGCGGGTTTGACCAGTACGACGGAATAAGTGCCTGCCGGGACGCCTTTTCCCGTAAAGGAACTGCGGGTGGACAGGATTTGTGCCGCGCCATTGGAATCTGTCGTACCGGTGCATACGAAGAATCCCTTGGCACCGTCTTTACTGTTGAGTGCCACCGCCACCCCTTCCACCGGATTTGAGCCGTCCGTCACAGTGACTGTCACCGGAACGAGATTTTTCAATTCTTCGGGGACTTTGCCCTGATTGCACCCAATGCAAACCAATGCACCGGATACGATTAAAATCGTTGTTATTAAAGTTCTCATCGCTTTTTCCTTGACAAGAGATTACAAACCGCTGACCGATTCGCCGCCATTGCGGGAACCATACGCCCCCCAGACTCCAAAAGGGGACTTGCCGCCTGGACTCGCGGGTGTTGGAAAAGCGATACTATCTTGTGGTCCCGAATCGATGGTTTCCGACACAAACGTCACAGAGCCGTCCAACAACGAGGCATTGACGCCGCCGGTATGAAAACTGGTGGCTGAAAACAGGGCAATGTAGGTGTCCCCCGTGTAGCAGGATGGGGAATTGGGGGGGAGAGTCGTAACGAAGCCGACGTGGTAAAAGTGATAGCCAACCCAATTCCAACTCCATCGATAATTGGTTCCACCATTTGCATCAATGCCTCCAACACCATAATTATATTCACCATTGGTTGCTGAACCGGCACAGACGGTTCGATCAACCAAATTTGCCCCTGAAAATCCTGCGTTTGCCGCACTCGCATAACGGGCAGCTTGGACTTTAACACCTTTGTTACCCTCACCGGCACCATAATCGTCAACTGCTTTTTCACTGAAGCAAAGCGTGTTGCTCGTACCATCTTTGATTCCTCCCAGCGGCCGATAAGAACGATGGCCGAACGGTCCCCGAATTGCGGAATCGTTATTATAAACCGGATTGTCGCCGACACAGAACCGATAGCAAGTGAATCCCGTATAGGCGGCGGGTTTTCCACTGACACCATTTGTGGGACAAATCAATGTATCCAGTTGCTGTGCCCGGGGATTATTGGCTCCTCCGTCTGCTGCGGAAACCGTGGTGGCACCACCGATGGAACCAATACCCTCTGACGTGATACGATCATAAAGAGCGTTCTGTTCAAAGTAGGGAAGTAAAGCGATGAAACCGCTCCAACGACCTGCATTGTTATTTGGCGGTCCGTATGGTCCACCCAGACCTGCCGGCAGTGTTTGTTGAGAATCAATATAGTTGTGAACGGCAAGTGTCAGT
>WRMR01000214.1 GCA_009776995.1 Planctomycetaceae bacterium
GAATGATTGCCGAATGCTCAAGTTTGATCACTTTTGAATCAGAAATTGGCCGGAAATGTTGCATATTCGTTAAATCGGGACGGTAAACGGAATCGTTTGGGTAAAAAATAACGTTTCCTCTCATAAGACAGACTGTTGTTTTGTATAGCATGTTAGAGTTTTGACTGTCAGGGTGGCCAGTGACCAGTGACCAGTGACCAGTGGCTAGTGGCTAGGAGTGCAGAGCGAAGAGAGCAGAACGCAGAGTGAAAAACACTTTGAACTTTGCGTTTTGCACTTTGCGCTCTTCATTCTTCATTCTTCATTCTTCATTCTTCATTCTTCATTCTGCACTCTGCACTCTGCACTTTGCGCTCTGCGCTTCCACGCATCCCAATTTTTAATTTTTCCAAGGCACTAACCCGGTGCGTCCCAGGGTGAATGCCAGTCGCCCCAGTTTTCGAGGTACATCTGGAATGCGGGCACGTCCCGCCGTTGTTCGATCCATTGCCTGGTTTCGGCCACGAGTGCCTGTTCCTGTTCCAGTTTGAGTTGCCCGGTCAGGACGGCAACCCGCAACAAAACGAAATACGTGTCCAGCACGTCGTTGCGGCAATAGTTGTTGATGCGTTCCAGTTCGCCCTGATCGTACAGGTCTTGCACCATGTCGCCTTGCGTGCCCATTTTGCCGGGCTTGCCGATCAGGTTCGCCAGGAGATTCAGTCCGCCCGCCATTCGGGTCGCGCCGAAGTTCGTGAGGACATCGCACAGATCAAAATGCGATTCGGTGTTGTAGCGGTAGCGCGGCTGTTCGTAATTCCTGGTCTTCAGCGCGAACCAGGCGGGGACGGCAATCCCGTAGCGAAACGCGGCCAGTTCCAAAAGCGGGATGTCGAACCCGCGGCCGTTGAACGTCACGAGCGTCGGTTTGTTGTAAGCCTGCCAGCCGCGCCAGAACAGATCGGTCATCATGTGCGGACGATACTGCGGTTCGTCAAGCGTGACCAGGTCGAGCAACCGGAACCCGGCATCGACCTTGGCTATGGCAATCGACACGGGCAACTGGAACGGATACGGGATGAAGTCGGAATCGTTTTTTTCGAGCAACTCGTCCCGAAACGCCCTGACCGCTTCGTTCGGCGTCATGTCCCGATCCGGGTATTTCAACTTCGCAACCAGCTCGGGGTCGGCAACGCTTTCAATATCAAACACCAGATATTTTACCTGCTTGGTCATGGTCGCTGTCCTTCAATGTCGGAAAATAAAAACCAGTGGCTCATCCTGATACGATTATAATCCATTGCGCAAAGATTGAAACCATGCAACCGAGGTTGTTTTGTCGGGAAAATGATGTATAAATGAGGTTATGATTTTGTGATAGAATGCTGAAAGTTGCGATATGGAAAGACCATCACCATGCCGGAAAATGAAAAACAGTGGTTTGTCGATATGCAGAACGAGGTTGTCGGGCCGGTACTGCTGGACATGTTGCGGGAATGGTTGCGCGTCGGGACCATTACGCCGGAAACCTGGGTGCGGCAGGACGGCTCAAGCGAATGGCATCCTCTGGCGATGATCGACGAACTGGACTTGACCACGGAAGGAACACAAGACCTGGATCAACCGGACGGTCTGCCATCCCCGTACATTCGCTTCAATGATTTGGAAATGGACGTGCCGCAACCCACGGATCGCGATCGGTTACTCAACCGCGCATTCGCGATGAAGTGTATTGCCATAGTGTTTTTGTTATTGGGAACGTTAATTATCTTTTGCGCGATGGCCATATCCGTACAAAACCGTGTTGATCCTCCGATGATTATCCTGTTTGCAGGTATCTTGTATTTCCTTCCGGTGGGGATTTTCTATTACGTGCTTGGCTCGATTTCGGTTTCGCTCACGTCATCCGCCGAACTGCACGGAACAATCGAGGAATTGCAGAAGAAGCTGATTGCACTGGAAAAGAGCATCGCAAAATCATCACCGCAGGAAACGCTGGAGCAATGAATGTGGCTAACGAAGAATCCCGTCATTGCGCTGCGATCCATTCCGGCTTTTGTTTCACTCCCAACTCTCAACTCCTAACTCCTAACTTGAAATGAACATTCTCATCATCGGAAGTGGCGGCCGGGAACATGCCCTGGCCTGGAAACTGAAGCAAAGTTCACGGGTGACCCGCGTGTTCGTCGCGCCGGGCAACGCCGGGACGGCCATCGGCGCGGAAAACGTGCCGATCCGCGAGACGGATTTTCCGGCATTGATCCGGTTTGCGAAAGACAACCGTGTCGGCCTGACCGTCGTGGGACCGGAAGTGCCGCTCGTGGCAGGCATTGTTGACGCCTTTGAAGCGGAAAAGCTACGGATTTTCGGCCCGAACAAGGCTGCCGCCCAACTCGAAGGGAGCAAGGTGTTCTGCAAGGACATCCTGCATAAGGGCAACGTCCCGACCGCGATACACAAGGTCTTTTATGATGCCGATTCGGCGGTCGCGTACCTTCGCGGCGGTCATGACATGCCCGTCGTGGTCAAAGCGGACGGCCTCGCGGCGGGCAAGGGGGTTATCGTGTGCGACACCCGGGACGAGGCCGTTTCGGCGGTCAACCGCATCGCGAGGGAACGCGAGTTCGGTGCCGCTGGTGACCGCCTCATGATCGAGGAACGTCTGCACGGTCAGGAAGCGAGTGTACTTGCCATTACCGACGGCGAAACGATTGTCACATTGCAGCCGGCGCAGGATCACAAGGCTGCTTGCGACGGCGACAAAGGCCCGAACACCGGCGGCATGGGGGCGTATTCTCCGGCACACATCGTCGATGACCGCAAGTTGCACTGGATTGAGGAACACGTTTTTGTGCCGACCGTTCACGCTCTGAACCGCAATGACACGCCGTTCAAGGGCGTGTTGTACGCCGGGCTGATGATGACCGCACAAGGCCCGAAAGTGCTGGAATACAACGCCCGGTTCGGCGACCCGGAATGCCAGCCGCTGTTGATGCGGCTCAAAACCGACCTGCTTGATGTCCTTGAACTGACCGTCGAGGGACGGCTTTATCATCTTGATTCGCTCAAGTGGGACGCGCGGCCTGCCGTTTGCGTCGTCATGGCCTCGGAGGGTTACCCCGGTGTTTATGAAAAAGGCAAGGTCATTTCCGGCCTGGACGAAGCGGCCAAACACGAAAACGTCAAAGTCTTTCACGCCGGGACATCAACGAACGACAACGGTGAAATTGTCACAAACGGTGGACGTGTGCTTGGCGTGACCGCACTCGGCGACACGATTTCGGACGCGAAAAACGCCGCGTACGCCGCCATCCAAGAAATCCAATGGGACGGGGCATGGTATCGGAGTGACATCTCCGACAAGGCGGTGCGGTAACCATTGCGGTGCTTGCATCGGCAAGGGCTGTGGAATATATTATTGAATGCAGTGGTTCTTTTTTCTTTCACACAAAGTTCGCAAAGAGTTCAAGAACTCATCAATCTTCTTGATGTCTTTGTGTGAAAACCCTTGAATTGTCCAACCCACCAATCAGGAGCGGAACATGTCAGAACAAAAGAAAACAATTGGAACATCACGTCGTGGTTTTCTCAAGGCTGCCGGAATCGGTTCTGCGGGACTTGCCATGACGGGGTATCCCGGTATTGCCCGCAGTGCCAATGCCGGCGGAACCGATCTCATCAGAGTCGCGCTCATCGGATGCGGTGGCCGCGGATCGGGAAGCCTCCAGGACCGCTTTGCCGTCGGCGACAACGTCAAGGTCGTCGCGCTGTGCGACGCCGTGGAAGAGCCGATGAAGAACACCTTGAAACTCTTCGCCGAGACGGATGACAAGGACAAGCTGGATGTCGGCGACCGCATGTTTTCCGGATTCGACGGCTACAAGGATGCCATCGGCTGTTGCGACCAGGTCCTCATCGCTTCGCCGCCCGCGTTCCACCCGATCCATTACAAATACGCAGTGGAAATGGGCAAGCATGTTTTCATCGAAAAACCGTTTGGCGTCGATGCGCCCGGCTACAAGATGTGCATGGCGGCCAACAAAATCGCAGACGAAAAGAGACTGACCGTTTGCGGCGGGTTTCAGCGTCGCCACCAGAACGATTACTGCGAATGGATTCAGCGCATTCACGACGGGGAAATCGGTGACCTCCTCGCAACGCGCGTTTACTGGAACGGTGCCGGTGCGAAAAACCGCGGTGTTCGCGGCGAGGGCGAACCGGAGATTCGCTTCCAGGCACGCGACTGGTATTTCTTCCATTGGCTCAGCGGCGACCACATCGTCGAGCAACATTGCCACAACATCGACGTCGGCAACTGGATTCACGGCAAAGGCGATCCGTTGGCGCATCCGGTTTCCTGTGTCGGCATGGGGGGACGCCAGGTCCGGCGCACGCCCGATTTCCCCTACAACGAATGTGGCAACATTTACGATCACCATTACGTCGAATACACCTACGCCGATGGTTCTGTCATGCACAGCCAATGCCGCCAGATTCCGGGTTGCTGGAATCTGGTCACGGAAAAAGTCCTCGGTTCCGCCGGCCACGGGCAAATTGCGTGGCTACAGAAGAAAAACGGACCCCGTTGGCAATACCGCGCCAACGGCGATAAGAGTGGTTTCGTCCAGGAACATATTGACCAGGTCCATGCGATTCGCAACGGTGAAAAACTGCATGACGGCTGGCATTCGGCAACATCCACGATGATTGCCGTCATGGGACGGATGGCGACGTACAGCGGCAAGGAAGTCCAATGGGACGAGGCTGTTGATCAAGGCAAAGCTCTGTTTCCCTACGATGCGGAACTGACGTTTGACACGCCGTCCCCGCTCATGCCCGGTTCCGATGGAACGTTTGAACACCTGGTTCCCGTCCCAGGCAAATATGATCCGTTTGCGTAGTCAGCTTTCCGGTTACGGTGGTCACGGGGCGACAGTCCTGTCGCCCACTTGAAATGCAAACGCCGATGCGATAAGATGGTCGTCGTGGGATGGTATCAATCTCTGCTTTCGCTTGATGCGCGTCACTGGGTGACGTGGCTAACATCCATGAACAACGGGACACCTTTTCAACAGGACAACACAATGAAATCACAGATGCAACAACGAATCACGGCGGCGGTTCTGGCGATCGTCTTATGCGGAATCGCGGCGGCTTATGCCCAGGATGCGCAACCGGCACCCAGCGCACAGGTGCAAAAGGTTCTCGCGCCGGTCGAGTCGCTGATCAACAAAAACACCTACGTCGTCGGCTACATCGACGTCAAGGCACTCGACATCGACCAAAGCGTCGCGAACTGGAAACAACTCGTGACCGACATGTTCGCGAAGATCAAGGCGGACAGGCAATTGGCAAATCAACTGGCGGAAGCCGACGTCAATCTCGACGCAATACGGGTCGAGTATTTCGAGGCAATCGACGAATCCGTACCGCAGCTCAAAGAAATGTTCAGCTCACTGCTTGAAACCGGGCTGACGGGCGTTTATGTTCTGGCCAATTCCCGCACGATGGCAATGGCTCCCGTGCGGATTGCGGCCACCTTCGACGCAACCGGTTCGCCGGACAATCTTCTCAAAATGCTGGAATCGGGATTTCCACCGGCATTCTCCGGCAACCTTCACATCGAAAAACGCGAGGACATGTTGATTTTCAGCACGGCGTCACCGGCGGCGGGGCTGAACATGAGCAATCCCTCCGACAGTGCAAGACTGCAACGCATGTTCGACGCCATCAAACCGGAAGTGAATCCCGCAGTCATTGCCGGGCTGGAGCGTGTCAAGGGTGCGCCGGTTCAGGTCGTGTTCGCGCCCGATTCGTCGATTCGCGGAATGGTGACGCTGGGGCTTTCGATGGCACCCGAACCGGCAAGCAAGTTCGGCGGCAAAACGCTGACCGACGGCATCCAGTGGGCGTCCGCCGGACTGGACCCCGTGAAGCAGATTTTCGCGCTGACGATTCAATCGGCTTCGCCCGAAGCAGCCCAAAAGCTGTACGATACGGTCAACGAGACCATCGATGGAACGTTGGGGCAAATCCAGGCGGATTTCGGAGAAGATTACGCACAGAGCATCCGTGTTTACACGGAAAAGCTCAAAGCGTTCATCCCGCAGGTCAGGGGAGACAGGTTGCAACTCATCATCAACAAGCAGTTCCTGGAAACACAGGCAGAGAGTATGGCCGCCGTCGGTTCCACTTTGCTTCCCGCGATCATGGCCGCACGCGGAGCCGCGACACGGATGCAATGCACGAACAACATCAAGCAGATTGGGCTGGCCTTACATTATCACCATGACTCGCAACGAACCTTTCCGCCGGTGATGACCGCCGACGCAAACGGAAAGCCGCTGCACAGTTGGCGGGTTCTGCTTTTGCCGTATTTGGAACAAACGGCACTTTATGAACAAATCCGGCTGAACGAACCGTGGGACAGCGAATACAACAAACAGTTCCATAACCGCGTGCCAAGCGTTTACCAATGCCCCGACGCCAAAGGCGACATGACGGGCATGACGAGTTACAGCGTGGTCGTCGGCAAGGAATGCCTGTTCGACGAACCGAACGCCAAAAAGACATTCGCGCAAATAATAGACGGCACATCGAACATGATAGCCATTGTCGAACGCAAAACGCCCGTCTGCTGGATGGACCCGACGCAGGAAATCACGTTCGAGAAAGCCTGCGAGGGCATCAACGTTTCCGCCGGCGGCCTGGGCAGTCCACATCGCGGAGGCATGAACGTCGGCCTTTTTGATGGTTCCGTGCATTTTCTCTCAGATGGCATTCCCGCGTCGGTTTTGCGGGCGTTGCTGACCTGTGCCGGAGGGGAATCAATTGCCATTCCTTGAGTGAGTGAATCAGGGTTGCAATCGTAAGATTGTGAAAATAACATGCGCAATTTGGAATGAGAGTGAGTCTCTCATTCCAAACGTTCGTTTTTTTCCGCAGTCAGACCGGTCGCCTCAGAAATCAAAGCAATATCAAACTCTTTCTTTTTCATATTCCGGGCGATATTGACTCTTTCTTCAGTTCTGCCGATGTCAATCCCTTGCTCCATCGGTGGGGTGAGGTTTGTTGGAGCAGTCGTAAACGGCGAACTCTTCAAAGTCGGTGACGACACTGACCGGCATTTTGGCACTCCAGTCATATCTGCGGATTTGATAGGCGGGCAAAATGTCAGCCCTGATGACCGTGCTTGGCTTTTTGGCTTCGAGAAAAAACAACCGTTTTCCGCCCGGAAGCCTGAACGAATAGTCGGGAGCTTTCGTTGCCCCGCTCACCTGGACGCGGTCTTCGTGAATCACTTCACGATAGCTTTCCGCATACCTGTTTTCATTGTCCATGTCCCAGCCGAGTGCCTTCCAAAACGGGTCAAGGAAATCCCGCCGGGTTTGGGTTTCATTGTACTCCTTGTCTTTGTCAAACTCTTTCTGTTCGTCAAACCGCTGAACGAGTGATTGGATTTTGTTGAATGCTTCTTCTTTGGTCGGCATGGCTTGCCCTTTGTCGTTCGGCATTTTGAACCATTCCAATCGCGTCGCAGGGCGACGCGGCTAACGGTGTAACCACCCTACCATTGCTTGGCAACTGTCAAAAAACAAATGACCCATCATTGATTTCTCACAGAGGGTGCAAAGGACGCAGAGAAACCCCTCTGCGTCCTCCGCGATCTCTGCGAGAGACAAAAAATCGTTGAGGATTTGAATTTTTGACAGTGACTTACTCGTCTTCTTCGTCCACCATCTTCGCGGCGGCGATGACCTGTTGCTGGATGTTGCCGGGCACGACGTCGTAACGGTCGAACTCGATGCCGTAACTGCCCTGGCCGCCGGTCATGCTGGCCAGCGTCCGGCTGTAAGTGGTCACTTCGGCAAACGGCACTTCGGCACGCATTGTTTGCATCCCGCCACCTGCGGCTTCCATACCGAGCGGACGCCCGCGACGGGTCGAGAGGTCACTGCTGACGTCGCCCACCTTGTCGTTTGGCACGGTCACTTCAAGAATAATGATCGGTTCAAGCAGAGCCGGTCTTGCGTCG
>WRMR01000215.1 GCA_009776995.1 Planctomycetaceae bacterium
GACCGGGGACTCTCATCCCCGGCTCTTTGGCAATTCCAACGAGTTGGCTTGGACCGCAATCTCCTGATTGATGAGTAAGCCCCTAGCTCAACCGTCCCCTGAGTTCCGCGGCTAGATCACATTGTTTGACGCGCCATTGTTCGAGCGTGTCGCGGTCGCGGATTGTGACGGTGTCGTCCCGCGCGGTTTGGCCGTCGATCGTGATACAGAACGGCGTGCCGATTTCGTCCTGACGGCGGTAACGGCGGCCGACGGCACCTTTGTCGTCGTAAAACACGGAAAATTCGCGTTTCAGTTCACCGTAAAGTTCCGTGGCGATTTCCGGCATTCCGTCTTTTTTGACCAGCGGAAAGACCGCCGCCTTGATCGGGGCGAGACGCGGGTGAAACTTCAGCGAAACCCGTTCGGTCGGCTCGCCTTTGTCGTTCGGCACCTGGTCAACGTGATACGCCTCGCAGAGAAACGCCAGCGTCGCACGGTCGGCACCGGCAGACGGTTCAATGACATGCGGCACGTAACGCTCGCGGGTCACTTCGTCATAATACGTCAAATCCTTGCCGCTGCCGCGATGTTTCGGCTTGCCGTCGGCATCCAATTCCAACGTCAGGCCATCGCCGTCACGCATGAGTTTCCCCTCCATGTGTGAACGGAGATCGAAATCGCCGCGATGGGCAATGCCTTCCAACTCGCCGTACTCCCCTTCCGGCAAAAACGGGTACTGATACTCGACATCCGCCGTGCCGCAGGAATAATGGCTCAACTCATCCTGATCGTGGTCGCGCAACCGCAACCGCTCACCGGCCAGTCCGAGTTCGGTGTACCAGGCGAATCGGCGGTCACGCCAGTATTTGTACCACTGCGGCGATTCGGACGGGTGACAGAAGAACTCGATTTCCATCTGTTCGAACTCCCGGCTGCGGAACGTGAAATTGCGCGGCGTGATCTCATTGCGGAAACTCTTGCCGATTTGCGCAATGCCGAACGGCACTTTGACCCGTGTGCTGTCGCAGACGTTTTTGAAGTTGACGAAAATTCCCTGAGCCGTTTCCGGTCGCAAAAACGAAGCGTCGTCTTCGCCGCCGAGTGCGCCGATGACCGTTTTGAACATCAGGTTGAACTCGCGCGGCGCGGTGAGCGTGCCGATGGTTTTGGCGTCCGGCCCCAACACGTTCGAGAAGCCGGCCAGTTGCGAAATCGCCATGATTTCGCCCGACCATTCGAGGTTTTCGACGTCTTTTTTGCGGAGTCCGAAAAATTTCAACGCCGCCTGTTCGAGGCAATCTTGTGTGTTTTCGGTTTCCATGGTCGTCGCGAACACCGATTGGCCGTGATACGCGACCGTTCGTCCCTTGACGTGATCGTAACGGTAACGTTTTTTCGACTCCCGGCAATCGACCATATAATCATGAAACAGGTCATAATGCCCCGAACACTTCCAAATCTGCGGGTGCATGATGATTGTGCAGTCCAAACCGGTCATTTCGTACAGGCCGGGTGCCCCGCGCTGCAACACCATTTCGTTATGGGCAACGACCATGTCGCTCCACCAGGCGTCTTTGACGTTCTTCTTGAGTAGCACCCCCAGCGGCCCGTAATCCCAAAACCCGTTCAGACCGCCATAAATCTCACTCGACTGAAAAAGAAAGCCCCGGCGTTTGCACAATGCGACCAGTTGTTCCATTTGCATGGGTAATTCCTTGTGTACAAAATTCTGAATTAGCGTTTTTGTTTTATGTTTGATTTTTGTTATCTGAAATAACATAACAGCCAACAAATTTTACCTGATAACCTGTTCGTGACAAGGAAAACTTATTCTGAGGCTGCCGGCCAAAACAGAGAGTTTGCAGAGTGTGGGGCATTCCTTGTCTCCCGTGACCCGGATTGTTATTGGGAAGCCGCAATCTGAGGTCAGTCAGCAGGACGGCCACGGTGAGGTTACCATGCTATTGGGAATTCGCGGCGTCGCTGAAAATACGGAGGTTTCTCGGCGTGACGAACACGGACGAGCCCACGTCGAGGCGGAGTGCTTCTTTCTTTTCGTGCGTCAGTTCGGCGAAAATCGTGTCTTTGGTTTCCGTGTGCAACTCGACGCGCACCCTTGCCCCGGCGGAATGCACATTGCGCACGAAAGCGTGCAGACTGAGCTGGCCTTCGATCGGTGTCTCAGTGATTTCCAATTCGTGAGGCCGCACAAACACCGACGCATGGTCGTCCGAGCAAAGTTCGCAGGAAAGTTCCGGCGATTCGAGCCGGTAACGCCCGATGCAGATTTTCCCCTGTTCCAGCCGTCCGCGAAACTGGTTGACCGCACCAAGAAAATTCATCACAAATTCAGTAGCCGGTTCATGGAACACATGATCCGGTGTGTCGAATTGTTCGATTTTTCCGGCATTCATGACGGCAACCCGGTCGGCCAGTTCCAACGCTTCGTCCTGGTCGTGCGTTACGAAAACGCTGGTCAGGTGAATTTCGTCGTGCAAACGCCGGAGCCAAGTGCGCAACTCGACACGGACTTTGGCGTCGAGTGCCCCGAACGGCTCGTCGAGTAACAGGATTTGCGGTTCGACGGCCAATGCCCTGGCCAGTGCCACCCGCTGCCGTTGCCCGCCGGAAAGCTGGTGTGGATAACGGTTGAACTGCGTGTCAAGCTGCACGAGCGTGAGCAGTTCCATGACCTTGGCTTTGATCTCCGATCTCGAAGGCCGTGTTTTTTTCGGACGCACGCGCAACCCGAACGCAACGTTCTCGAACACGGTCATGTGCCGGAACAGGGCGTAATGCTGAAAGACGAACCCGACGTTCCGGTCGCGAATTTTCCGCGTGAGCATGTCTTCACCGCTGAACAGGACTTGCCCGTTCGCGTCGCTCGGCGATTCCAGCCCGGCGATGATCCGCAAGAGCGTCGTTTTCCCCGACCCCGAGGGTCCCAACAGTGCGACCAGTTCCCCGGCGTTGATCTTCAAACTGACGTCACGCAGTGCGTAAAAATCGCCAAATGTTTTCGTGATGTGACAGACTTCAATAGACATGAAATCCATTATACCATTGCACAAGCCGGAAGTGAAGCCTGTACTCCTGTTCTATGTTCTGAAATCATTTTCAGATTTGGCAACAAGAGATTTTGTCATCACCGTTTACTGCAAATGCTGATAGAGTTTATTGTGTTTGACGGCTCGAAACAGGTCCCTCTGTGGTTTTACTTGCTCAAAGCCTGCTCAAACTGGTCAAACGACTGGCAGTCCAGAGCAACATCGGTCAATTGGCCAAGCAAGTCAAGGTTGTGAATGGTGTACAACTTGTCACGAACAGCGGACGGGACTTCACCGAAGTTTCTGGTTAATATTCGTGACAAAGTTTCAAGCATCTTTTCACGTCCTTCTTCACGTCCTTCTCCGCGTCCCTTTTCATGCGCTGCTTCAATATCCGTTGCCAAATCGTGCAGGAATCGCTGGTGGGCTTCGTCCAAGGCCCGGAGTCGTTCGTCATGGTTAAACTCTTGATACTTCCCGTAAGCCTGTTCGACCATCGTATGGCCGTTCAATAATGTTGACATCTCTGCCTCGCTTTTCAGATGCGAATAGTAAATAAAGTTCATCCACGCGCCAAGGGCAGGCGGCAACAATGCGACCCGGTCGATCTTTTCTTTTGTTGCCTCCAAAATGTGCATCTGCAACAAATGAGTCAATACGACATTCGGGTTGGCCTTTGCCGTCAGACGAAACGAATTGTGGATGCTCTTCAACTGGCGAAACATTTCAAAAGTCGTGATCGCAATGGCAATCACCGCCTTGAGCGATGAGTAAGGATCACCCTTGAGCATCTGACCGCCGAAAGCCCGACTGCCGTAATAAGTCATGCGGTCGGCAAAGGTCGCTCGTTCCGAGGTCTGAAACTCGACCACGAAGATATCACCACGTTCGTCCTTCGCCCGGACATCAAGTATGGTGTACTTGTCGGTGACAAAGGTCGCCGGATTAAAGGGGTTTCGCATCTCAACCGACCTGGCGGGTTGTTGCCCATCACTTTCCAGAACGGCGTTGAGAAAGTGCAGGAGGATCGGTTCATTGCCGGGTGTGCCGAACAAAAAATGCACAAACGTGTCCCGGTAAGCCGGGATCGGTTCCCGCGGTTTCGATTGATCCGGATTTGGATTGCCTGTGTTTGGATCGCTTTCACTCATACTGTCATTATACTATCCCACATACGATTTTCAAGGGACAACTCATAGATTTCGAGGTGTTTTTGTTTCAAAAATACTCGTTCTCTGGTAAAATGGACTTCCCATTTCACGAGGTAAACCATGACCGAATTTGAGTCAGAGCTGGAGCTAAAACCACTGCCCAAACCCCCGTTGCCCAAAGGATGGACGACTTTGACATTGCAGGCGATCTTGCACGTCATCGCACTTGCTCGCATCGTTATTCTTAACGCGAGTCATTGGCCAACCGTGCAAGCATGGTATCCCGATCACGTCTGGTCGGTTGACCTGACCGTTGTGCCTTCAACCGACGGGCTTTGGGTTCCGTGGCCGCCGAAAGCCTTGACGCAAATTCATCCCTATTCGTGGTACGTCATGGTTGTCATCGACCATGATTCACGCAGAATCATGGGCTTTGATGTGTTTGAACAGCAACCCGACCACGTGCAAAACATTCGACGCCTTGTGCAAGGCCGCGAATGGGCGTTGCCGGACGAGCGGGAGCGAAGGTCAAGGTGAAACTCGAATTTCTTGAAGGTAGAAGGCATCTGCCAATTGTCAAGGTCGAACGAATTTGATTTTCTGATTGTCAAAGAGCGGTTGCCGCTCGTGGTTTGCGCGAACAGCGTGTTTTCGATTGTTTTTGTCACGACTGAAAGTGTGACGATTCTTTTCTGCAAGGCTCCTTGCTCATTATCTCCCGTTTTCAGGTTTCGATTCGGTGGTTTTTGACCCTTTCAAAGAATCTGGACAAGCACTCCTTTCGGTGATAAACCCGAATATGCCCGTCTGGAGTAAGCGGGTTCTGAACAACCTTGTACTGAAAGAACCATCTCGCAATTCAAAGGATCGCGTTGAGGAAAGCATTCGCTTTTATGATGAAATCTGCAATTGCTACAAGGCCATTCTCAAGTCTGACGACGCAAAGAAATGGATAGACTTGTTTGACAAAAAGTACCCTGATGCCGATATATCCGCAGTGAAGAAAATCGACTTGATCCTTTGGCAAATCAGAGAAGAATAAACAGATACGCGAAACGGTTGGGAAAATTCAGAGCCACAATCTTATGACTGCGGCTCTGTGCTGGTACGTTAACGAACGTTATGATGATTCAACCCCTCACTCAGATTTCGGGTTTCAATTTGGCCTTTTTCGCGTCGGACAAATCTTCTGGACAAGCATGCCGTTGCCCCAATGAGATTGGATGTGAACATATTGTTGGTTTTTACATATTCAAAAATTTAAGGATTGTCGCAACAGTAATCCATCCGCAACTTAATAACGTCGGGAAAGAAACAAAAACGCAAGTCCAGTTCTTCAATATTGTAACTGCGACAATAAACATAATGACACCAATTGCAATCGAAACGAAAAGGGACATTAACAGAAGTGTATGAGGGGCGTTGACAAGTGCAATATTGAATATATAAATCCAACTGAAAAAGATATAACAATTAACAGTTATCAATATTGCTAAAAACATTTTTTTTCTAATTGAGATCATAATTCAATGGACACCATGTTGTGTGGCTTTTATCGAGACACTTTCGATTTTAATGTTGTACTCAATTTGTTTTTCACCAGAGGATGATCGTCAATTGTATAGTGGTCAACACTGATCCCCCAATCATCAACGACATTAATTTGCTCTAAATTTGTAAATCCGCTTGGTATATCATAAATGACAGTGTTACCACTTATGCGCAAAATGAAACCGCTCGCATCCCGACGGACAAGCTCAGTGGGTTTTCTCATTTTGTCGATGCGTTTTTGTCAATTGAGAAATGAATCGAATTGGTTTTCGATTCATTTCTTGCTCATGGGATCCCGTTTGCGGGTTTCGATTCTGCGTTTTCAGCGTCGTTCAAAACTCTCGGACAAGCTCAGGCATGTAATCCATTGAAAGATTTTCGAGTTTTTGAGCTCTCTCTTTCTTTAAATCGTCGGTAATGATTGGAAGAATAAACAATTTCCTTTCCGATTCCGGTAGAAAAATCTTCAGCTCGCCACAGCGTTCTCCTGACCAATTATTTGGGCCAAAATCGACTATTTGTAAATATTTGCAAAGTTGGTCAAATATGTTTTTGTTTGGCTCAACACGTAAAAGGCTATGGTGAGAAATATTATTTGAAATGGCAGATGCTTGAGGTAGCCAATAAGAATTTTCATGGGATCGTAATCTCTTACTTATACATAAAAAATATTCTTGATTATTTTTTTTATTTTTGATTTTCATTATAAAAGCTTCGCGTATTCGCGAAATATCTGCTTTAATTGTTGTCCCCCATAACATGGGTGATATTATAAATGATTCAAGGGGAAATGTTTTCTCGTCTGGAACTATGTCAAACAAATATACTAAACAAGCACTAAATTCATCGTGAACAGCTTTTTTCCTCCATGTTTCATAGTCGTTATTTATCAGATTGTTGTCACTTGATGATACAGTATCAGCAAAAGAATATATTGCAGGTTGGCAAAACGTGATATTCAAATTCACGGTTGTAACAGGTTGCGCAAACACTTGCGTCCCTCCTAAAAAAATGATAGACATTAGAATTCTGTGCATGACTTGCATAAGTGATCACTCCTGAACATTATTAAAAGTTTCTAGTGTTGTACAAAAATTAAAAATTGGGAAGACGCATTGTCCCGTTACCTTCGCTGCAATTCGTTGGCGTAGGCTTTTCCGATGGTCTCACGGTTTTCGAGGAGGTATTCCCGTAGCGAAATGTTGCCGGTTGCGGGGGCGGAAGACGTGAGCAGGTTGGCCATGAGTGCTCCGATTTCCTGTCGCGTCAGAAAAATGTCATGTTGCACTCTGCCAATCAATTTTGCAACCGACCAGCCGAGCCACACCGGGACCGGCATCAAAAGATTCCTGGTGCCGAGTGCTTCCGCGACGGTTTGCAACAGCTCCTTGTAGGGATAATCCTCCGGCCCGACGGCGTCAACGACTTCATTGCCGTCATGTGAGCCGTGATCGACGGCCAGATCGGCGAAATCGTCCAGATGGATCGGGCGGATGCGATAATCTCCCTTGCCGAAATAGCCGACCACGGGGAATCGCCGCAAGACCCAGGCGATGTTGTTGACCAAAATGTCGGCATGTCCAAACAGAACGGCCGGCCGCAAAATCGAATGCGGAACACCGGATTCACGCAGTTTGTTCTCAATGACGGCCTTGCCGCGATAATACTCGAACGGCGAATCCTCCGACGGATTGGCGATGCTCACATGCACGATCCGCCGGACACCGGCTCTTTTCGCAGCATCGAACAAAATGCCGCTGTTGCGGATGCCGTCCGTGTGCGTGAAATTTTTGTGATTGAAGCGCACCCAATACGTGTTGTAAAGCACTTGCACCCCTTCAAGCGACCGGGCAAGTTGGTCGGGGTTGTCAAACGCGAGCGGAAACGTCGTGATCGGTTGTCCGAACAGTTGTTGCTGAGGCGGCTTGTTTGTCAGCGTCACGATATCACAGCCGTGTTCCAAAAGCCGTTTGGCAATCTGACGCCCGGAATACCCGAACACCCCGGTCACGGCATGTCGATGGTCGGCCATGGGCTATTTCAACTCCTCACTTCTAGCAGAAATCAGTTGTTCGATCCCTCAGAGCCGCGACGGTCACGGAGCGGTCATTCCGCTCGATCACTCTCGCGGCTCTGATTGGAAATGTTCACGTGATGATTGCGCGGCTCCTAGTGCTGTGTCCAGGCTAAAAGTTGAAGTTGACTAAAAACGTGATAATTGCTATATTGTTTGGGCTTTTTTCACCCTAACTCATGGAGGGATTGTCATGAACACGGAAAAAA
>WRMR01000216.1 GCA_009776995.1 Planctomycetaceae bacterium
CGCCTCATCAATGGGAATTTGATGCCCGCCAAGTCCGATTTGCACAAGGTAACCGGTCATAAATGGCGTACACGACGGAATCGATTCGAGATATTCAACCGTCTGACCGATGGTTTTTTTGCGGTAATCTTCCAAATCGAACATGTAAGTCGTTTCAAAGACCCATTGCAGCGTTTTTTTGATTCGCTCGCCCGCTTCGAGCGGTTGCGGGAGCATCGGTAGCGTGTCGGCAATTTCCTGCGGCGTCGAAACGCGAAGCTCGTTCCAGTCGATATAATGGTGTTCCAGCACAGAATACGCCGACTCCGCCGCGTCGAACGTGGCGTTTTCGAGACAAGCGGCATACATCAGGCATTCGAGCAGATTGCGTGTTGTGGGTTTCGGGATGTGCTTGTAGCGTTTTTGAAGCGTTTTGACAAGCAGTTTGACCTTGTCGGTTCGATTAGTTGCGGCCATAGTGTGAGAGGTCGGGGATTCTGCTGTTCTTGGAAATTTCACGAGCATTACGCAATCGTCAGAATAAATATATAAAAAGAAGAGTCTGGTGTCAAGAGTTGTGGAGAGTTTTGCATGGGGCGAGGAAAATTTTGTTGTACAAGAGTTGCATGAGAGAAAACCATCGTCTGTCATCATTCGCAAACTGTGTAAACAACCTGGCCGGGCAATGTGGGGATGTCCGGCATTTGCCGCAAAACACCAAGTTGCGTCAGACGGTCGAAAACTTCCGGTTGTACCAGGTTGGAGGTGTAACCATAATTGCCGGTACTGCGAAACCGCGCCAGTTCCGACCAGTTGACGATGACGTGGCTGACGCCTGCCTCATGCAAATGTTGCCGCGTTTCGTCCGGCGAACGCAACATCGGCGGTGCGGCGTTGACGTCGAAAAACATCGCATCAAACGGCGTGTCGTCAAAGCAGGTGTTATACAAAACCGGCACGTTGTAGTCAAACACTTCAGCATCACCGACGAGTAGCAGTTTGCCCACTGGCGGATTTGCGTTGAAATGCAAAATCACCGGCGAGGCAACGCGCATCGGATCATGGCGGGCTGCCTCGACACCGAATCCGAACCGGCTGTACTTGCCGGGAACACTCAACGCATTGGGGAAAAACGTGTAACAGGTGTTGAACGTGAGCAGTAAGGCAATGAAGATGGTTGTTCGAGGGACGAGGGGTGAGGGACGAGGGGTGAGGGACGAGGGTGGGTGACACTCTTCCCTGAAGCCTGAAGTCTGAAGCCTGAAGCCTGCACCGACGCCCGCCAGCAGCGCGACAATCGGCAATAAAGGAACCCAAAACCGCTCAAGCCGATGCGTCAACAACCACCAAAGCGCGAGATAAAACAACAGGTACAATGCCAGTGCGACGAGGACACGGTCTTGCTTGCGCCGCAAAAACGGCAACACGGCCAGCGGAATGAAAGCCGGTGCCAGCCAGTCGCTGCCGAATAGCACGGTTTTGGCGTCGCGGACAAGTTGCTGTGCTGAATACTCCGTTGACGCATGCGCCGCCTGCCAGCGTGCGTTCTTTGTGGCGTCCCAGGTTCCGGTGCGGTCGCCGAACAGATTGTACATCAACGGGTAAGTCGGGTTGCCTGTTGCGGTGAGGTTTTTGCCATACCACAAACCACAGGCCAACGTGACACTCAATACGAAAAACCCCATTGTGCGAACGGCTTGTTTGACATCGAAACCGCCGCCGGGAAGTCGACGGCTACCAGCAAAAAACAGAGCGGCCAATCCAAGCGGCAAAACCAGGAAAGGCACCGCCGTATATTTGCATGCAGCGGCACATCCGGCCATGTAACCGGCAAGGTACAGGAATTTCCCGTGAAATTCCGTGCTTTTCACAGCCAAATACAACGCGAAAACCGCCAGCAAAAGATACATGCCGAACACGCCGTCGATCAGCCCGGCGGTCGAAACCCAACTGACCCAGGGTAGCGACACATACAGCAAAAAGCCGGTCATGCCCGCTGTGGACGAATGCAACCGCGTTCCGAAAGCGTAAATGCCAATCGCGGTCAGCACGGTGCAATATGCAATGAGCAACTTGCCGACAAGTGTGCCGAGGTACCAATCGCCGGTCAACACCATGCCGCACACGTAAAACATCTCGGCGGCAAACGGCATGTTCGTGTAAACATTGTGGGACACAAAACCGATTCGCCCGGTTTCGTAAAACAGCTTCGCGCCGGGAACATGATAAGACGTGACATCGTATTCCACCGGCGGAAGAATGCCTCCCAACAGCAACATCAACAGCGATGGCACGGCCAATAACAACAGCAGCCAGTTATACGTCGGCCACTTGCTTTGATCGGGCATGATGGGCGTTTTACGAATCCCCATGTTGCGGAAAAAACGGCACAAAATGAACACCGCTGCAACGCAGGCGGCTGCAATACCACTTCTCAGGCCGATACGTGTTGCCGGTAAATTGAGTTCCCCAAGCAGTCCGTACGTAAGCATAAGCGATGAAATCGCGCTCAACCCAATCGCCGATTCAAATACGAAACGCTCGTAGCGGGTGAAACGTTCGGCAAAGCGAAATGGCAACAGGATGAGTCGGCCGATGACGGATGCACCGACCGCAATGCCGCCTGCAAAGACAATGATCCTGAACGCCGCGAAAAATGAAAACGTGTCAGCCTCGCCGAACCAGGCGAATTTCCAGTAATCAAGGTCAAGCAGACGCATGAAAAAGTCCATGCGCAAGAAATGTTCGGGCGGTGCCATGCGTTGCATTTGCTGGTCAACCGGTCCGAATGGTACCATGAGAAACAACAGGCAATACAGCGTAATACCTGCCATGACGCCCCCAACGAGGATTTTTCTCAACCCGTTGCCGGTTGCCCCGCCGGGCAATGGTTGCGGCGATGGGGTGCCTGATGCTTTTCGTGATTTGGATTTTCTTGCCATGACGTTCCAGTGTAGCGGAAAACGCGACAAGGGGAAAGAGATTCAGAGCCGCAATCGTAAGATTGTGTCAATACTTGGAGAGATTCAGAGCCGCGAGAGTTATCGAGCGGTTAAACCGGGAAAAACCTTACCTTGATTCGACCGCTCCGTGACCGTCGCGGCTCAGATTTCGATTGCGACTCTGATGATTGCCTCTCGGATTTGGCTTACCGTGATGGTTTTTGACGTTCAGCGGGGTCGAAGCCGAGCAAAATCGGTTGCTGCAATTCGAGCGGTTCGTCGCCTGGTCCGCCCGGCAAGTCCAGCACGGTGATATTAACCTGCTTGCGCCAGGTTTCCTCGAAATCCCAATACTGCTCGGGCACCTTCGGGATGTTCAACTCAATTTCCAGCGTCCAATCCCCCGGCGTCATGCCGTCAATCTGGAATACCCCTTTGTCACCGACGGTACACAAGATTTGTTTGTCATATCTCGAGTTGAATTTCGCAATCCATTCCTTCATAAATGCCGAATGTTGTTTCGATTTTTCCGCCAGTTCGGGATATTTTGCATGGAGTTCCCGAACTTCCGGTAATTCATTTATAGCCTTCTCGATTTCATCCGGATTGCTGTTGGAATCTCTGATGGTCTTCAATGTTTCCGCAGGAACACTTGCATCTATCATATTGGAAAATTGCCGGATTTCCGCCGGGAATGGCAATTGGTCGGAGACAAACGGCCTTGCCGCGACATGGGCAAACCGCCAATCGATTGTCTGCAGGTAATCATCTGTGTGAATTGTCGTCGTTGGCCCTTCCACCGTCTGCCGGTAGTCTTCCGGAACGATAATTTTCCCGGACATGGAATAACCGCCGCCGCCAAGATCAATGTGTAGCGTTTCACCGGGCTTCAGGTCATATTCCTTTGCGTGGGTTGATGCCAGGGTGCCCATGTTGAATTTTACGGCACGCCCGATTCGTCCCGTGCCGGGGACGATCCGGCCAATCACATAATGACCATTTTCATCGGCGGACACCTCCGTGTAAAAGTGCGAAACGTAAGCTTTGCGCATAAAATCTCTCTCATGGTCGGGCATGGGCACCACCGGAAGATTTTTCCCCGGCTTGGTTCCAACATAAATCGTTCCTTCGATGCTCCCCCACGGCTGGAGTGTGATCGGTCCTGTGTGATTCTCAAACTCCTCTTTCGATAAGCTGACAGTTCCCGCGTCGTGCTGGAAAAACAGCATGTAATCCTGTTCGCCAATCGAGAAACTGTGCTTGGAAATCTTGAATTTGCCTTCCGCATCGGTTTTGACGGTACGGTTATCGAAACCGCTGAGAAAATGGTTGAGCAGAAAACCATTGCGTGTTTGAAGCGGCCGTCCCACGGTGGAAACGCCGACGATCACGTTGTTTGCCGGTTTGCCGTCCGGGAAGAGAACGATTCCGGTGAGATCGTCGGAAAATTCCGTCGCTTTCTTCAACGGGTAATTCAGCGTGAGATTCTCCGCGTCCGGCGAAATGTCCTCCGACATCATGCCTTCATAACCCGGTGCATCGACCCGCAGGTAATAATGATCAAATTCGCCGAAACGATGCCCGACTGTACGCGTGAATTTGCCGTCTTTGGCCGGTTGCGAGCCAAATTCCCGCGTTAAGCCCGATCCTGACTTGAAGGTGAACCACTCCGTGACTTCAAACGCGGGGATTGGTTCGCCCGTTTCGGCATCGGTGACATTGCCGGTGGCATGGATGAGCGGCTTGAATGTGAAAACGTTTTCCTCGTCGCCGAATTTCAGTTGCGCGGATTTCAGCTCATGGTTCTGGTAGTCTTTTCTGCCCCAGCCGGAAACTTCAAAAACGAACTCGCCCTCCGGTGCGTTGTTCCAGACGAACAAACCGTTCGCGTCGGTTTTCGCAAGATCAATGACGTCATTGACGTCGTTGTCGAAGAATTTGAAGAAGCTGCGGTTATTCCAGCGTCGCGGGACAACCGACAAGCCTTCAATCGGTTGTCCTTCTTTGTCCATGGCGCGAATCGTCAACTTTTTCCCGGGCTTGAGCGTAAAGACCACCGGCTTCATGTCCGCAGTGAGTTGCGCGAGTGACGTGAATTGCGGCGCAAAGTCTTTGGGACAAACACCAATCTCAATCCTGTTCAGCTCCCCGTTTGGTGAACAATTCTCAAAAAGAAATTCGCCGTTGGCGTCAGTCCGCGTTGTTCCATAGTTTCTGTTTCCACGTTCGTCCCACTTGGCGGCGTCGGTGTAAACAAGTACACCTTCAACCGGCTTGCCTTGCGCATCGACGACTTTCCCCTTGAGCGGCAATCCGCTGAACAGAATCATCGTTTTGGAATAATCCCCGTTTTCGTCTTCGAGGAAATCCTTGTACTTCAAACCTTCCGCTATCCGCAATCGCGGGTAGTCAGGATGTTCAATGCTCAAATTCATGTCGCGTCCGAGTTGGTCTTTGGGAAGCGTTTTCCAAATCCAGCGGCCGTTGGCGTCGGTTTTGAACCATTGGGCATAACTTGGAATCATGCTCCGGGGACTCTGCCGTCCTGACAGATCAACGCTTGTCTGAAGTTCCGCATCCGCAACCGGTTCCCCCTGTTCGTTGATGACAATCCCGCCGATTGTGGCCGCCTCCGGGTCGAGTGCCATTGCGAACCCGGTTGGAATTTTCTCCGTGCCGGTATTCCAGGACACCTCATACGGGCAAAAACCGTCCGCGTAAATGACCATTTTGAACGATTCCAAGTTGTCGAAATTGGACAGCGGAACAAAACACTTTCCGCCTTCCAATGTGATATTTCGCGGCTGATCCCCTTCCCAATCCGCCGGTTGCGGGTGGGGATAATTACGCACATAACCGGTTGACGCCGGATTTCCCTGCGGATCAGTCAGTGTGACGGTGATGCCTTGTTGCTCCGTTTGGTCATCCGCGTTTTGTACGGGCGGGTCATGGTCGGCAACCGGTTGAGGTTCTGCGAATTTTTCCTCCGCCGCAGCGGGGACGAATCGCACTTGGAACAGTCCCGCCGTGACCAGCAGCGTGAGTAAAATGCCGATGGCTGTTTTTTTCATTTTTGAGTCTCCTTGATTGTCCAGATGGGTTTGGAGTTGTGAAATGCGCCGATTCAGGCCGCCGCTGCCGAATTCGTGGCGGCCCAGGGAAATCGTCTGTGCGGTTTCATGCACGGCAACGAGCGATTTGGCAAAGCGCGTCGCGCCGTCGCGGCTTGCCCCGAACGCGGTGAGGTCGGAAAGCCATTCGATCGCTTCGTCCATTTTGTGCAGTACAAACCACGAGACGGGATTGAACCAATGTGCGACGGCCATCATGCGTGCGATGGCTGAACGCAATAAATCACAGTTCCGGTAATGGGCCAGTTCGTGGCGCAAAATGCCGTCGCGCATTTCCGGCGTCGCTTCGTCCCAAAGGTCGCGCGGCACAAGCACGGCGGCACTTCGCCATCGCCAAACGAGTCCCGGCCCGATGTGATCGGTCAAGAGCAGCGGCAATCGTCCCGGTGCGATGTCATGCCCGGCGAGCAGTTGCTGCCATTCGTCCGCAAACGCGCCGCCGGCCTCCGACGCCGAACACAGTGCGCGAATCAACACCAGGTGCAACATGAGCCGCCGAATCAGAATGGCAACGATTCCAAGAAGCCACGCGGCACAAATCAGCGTTGCGCAAAACGCCACGTCGAATCGTGACGGCGCGACGGTTTCCGGTGGTGGTTCCAAGGTTATGGTCTCAATCGTTGCGACATCTCCGGACTCCGCGACCGGGGATTGCTGTTCTGCGGAATGCAGATCCGAATGCAAGTCAGAGTGCAGGCCGGAATCCAAGTCGGAATCCAGACGGGAAGGCAATCCGTCAGGATTGCCACGCCCGGTGGAAAGCATGCCGTTATGATCTCTCTGCATTCCGGCAGGAATGCGTCCTTCGTCAGGGTATGTGTCAACGGAGACAAAACCCGTTACGGAAACATTGGCGTCATCAACGGCAACGGAAATATTGTCCGGCGTTTGAATCATCGGCAAACGCAGTGGAATCCCCGCCCCAAAAACACCGAGCAACAACACCGCCGACCAGGTCAGGCGATGAATTTTCGGCGTACAACAACGTGTCAACTGCAATACGGCAAACGCGACAAGCGCCGCGACGCTCAACATCAGCGTTTTGACGCCAAGCAAGAGGAGAAAATCATAAGTGGTCATTGGCACCTCGCTGAAGCGCAAAGTGATTGAATTTTGCGATTTGCGTTTTGCACTTTGCGTTCAAAACTATTTCTGTGAGTGAATGATTTCTTTCAAAATCCGAAGTTCCTCCGGGTTCAGTTTGCGTTTGCCGGAGAGGTGTAGCATGAGCGGCGCGAGGTTGCCGCCGCACAGTTTGTCGAACAGGTCGAAATACCGCCCGGACACGTCCGACGGCTTGAGAACCGCTTCATAGGCGGTCGGGTGCCTGTCGAGTTTGCGGAGAATACCCTTGTCGGCCAGGCGGTTGAGCCGCGTTTGCACGGTTGGGTAACTGATTTGGCGTTCCCGGTCGAGAAACGCCTGGTGTGCCCCGGCAATGGTGAGTGGTCCGTGCCCCCAGAGCAGTTCCAAAAGCTCCAATTCCCCCGGCGACAGTTTGAGCGGCATTTTTTTCGGTGTTTTGGCCATATTTTTTCTCTTGAATCGTGATTTTTTATTATGACGAGGTCATAATGACTATCTTACGATTTCGTCATAATGCTGTCAAGAGGGAAAAGGAAAATTTTTTCCATCTCCCGTTTTTTTATCGCGAACCACACCAACCTTAGCGTAACACACGAAAAATCAAATCATTTTCGCGGTATTTCGCGTGGTTCGCGTCAAAAAAAGAGTCAAAGATTTCCACCGTTCGTCGAAAACACGGCTTCACGAGATGTCAGGGGAGTTTTGCGAATCCCGCTGCGCGTCCTGGGGCGATTCGTTTTCGGCGGGATTTGGCGGCGATTTGTCAGAACGCAGAATCAGTTGTTCCACACGCAGTTTGTCCGGTTGAAGATACTCTTTGAGAATTTCGGTCTGCCGCCGCATGGTGATACGAA
>WRMR01000217.1 GCA_009776995.1 Planctomycetaceae bacterium
CTTATGACGGCAAGGGGCCGCGCGGAGCGGGGGTTGACGGTTTTCTGGCTGCGGTCCGGCTCAGGCTGCATCATTATACGACCTTCAGTATTGCCCACAGCCATTCCCTGCGGCAAGGCAAGAATTTTTCCATCGACTACTGGCAAACGACGCCGATCACCGAAGAACAACTGCTACAAGCGAACATGCCGGTTTCCGATGGTTGGTTTCACGATGCGTTCGGCAATCCGGTCGAACGGTATCAATTCGAGTATATCACCGATCACCTGGGGTACCGAATCGAATTGCAGAATGCCGCTTTTTCGCACAAAATACGACCGGACGAACCGTTGGACATCGAAATCAGCCTAATCAATCGCGGTTTCTCGACATTGATTAATCCTCGACCGGTGTTCGTCGCATTGATTGATTGCAATGGAGTTGTTACCCCGTTCGAAACGTCGTCTGATCCCCGGACATGGCAGCCGTACAACCCCAAAGACGGGAACTTGACTCCGTTGGTCCACAGGATCAATGAAAGCCTCACTCTGCCCGGTAACATGAAACCCGGTCATTACAAAGTCGGGCTATACATGCCTGATCCCGCTGAGGAGATCGGTTGGGATCCGCGATTTGCCATTCGTGTCGCCAATCGCGATACGCTTTGGTGGACGGAAAAAACAGCCGAACGAAAAGGTCGTTACGGAATTAATATTCTCGGCAGTATGGAAATTCTTGCGTCGCTGGAATGAAATGCGTCTGGACCGTTTGATTCACGTTTACGGAGCGGAGGTTATACGACGCTCACCATGGGTGGATTGTTTTGTCGATTATCCGGGGTATTCATTTTCCAACGGTTGGAGTATAATAGACTTGTTCGGAAACCACAAGAAATCCTTCTCATTTTACCCAGTGTATCGCTTTTTGGAAAAATAGGTAAATTTTTTGAGTTTCCGAACAAGTCTAATATCATTTTATATTTTGTCGAATAACCAACTTTTCATGGAACGAAACTGTCATGGCAAATCACAGCCTGCAACCGATTGTATTTCTCAAACTCGTTGCAATGGGAGCAATTGTTCTTGCTTCCCTGGGACATGGCGCTGCCATTGCGGAGAATCCGCCCCAACTCAAAATCGTCACATTTCAGGTTGACGTTACTCCGCCGATTGGCGACCCGCTTGCCTACGACCCCAACGAAAAGATTGACACACCGATTTATGTCAGCGGCGTTGCCCTGGACGATGGAAAGACCCGTGCCGTTTGGGTTTCCTGCGACTATATTTACATTTGCGGGGAGTCCTATCTGATGTGGACCGAAGTCATCGCCCAACAGGCGGGAACGGTCGCGGAAAACGTCTTTCTCCATTCCGTTCACCAGCACGACAGCATTCGCTGGGCACCGGAGTACAATCCGAAACCCGGCGAAGACGGCCCCTTGGTTGTCAACCCGGAATACTGCGAAAAAAGCCTGAACGATGTTTCGGACGCGATTGCCAAAGCAGTATCCGGTCCCTGGCAATCGGTTGGGAAATTATTGACCGGTGAAACCCGGGTTGGTGGTTTGGCCGCCAACAGACGGCTCGTTGACGAAAACGGTCAGTTCGCCCAGACTCGCTACAGCGGCAAGAACACGCCGGAATTGCAGGCTTGGCCGGTCGGCAAAATTGATCCGATTCTGAGAACCGTCTGCTTCGAGGACAACGAATTGTTGCTCTCCATTTTTATGCCACGCATCCGATGGCGGCGCATGGTCGGTGCCGATGTTCCCGGCAGGGCGTTGCGTCATGTCCGGGAAAATGACAATTCCGTTGCTATGAATATTTATTTCACCGGTTGCGGCGGTGATATCACCTTCGGAAAGTACAATCTGACAGGAGACGCCCAGTCCATCGAACAATTGGGTAAACGACTACTGCCTTGTAAAAATTAAAAATTGGGATGTGAGTATTTGGCAAAACCTGCTAAGATTTCGGCCTTTACCAACAAGGCGGTTTTTCCATGCAGAAAAATTCCATTGTTCGATTGACTGACGAAGAGCGGGAAGCGTGTCTGGCCATCGTCAAAAAACAGAAGGGGTCGAATACGAAAGTCCGACGTGCCACCATCCTGCTCAAGGCCTGATGCCGACGGGCCGAACAGGAAAGATCAAGACATCGCCGACACGTTTTTTTGCACACGACAGTGCATTGAAAATTTGCGGAAGCGTTTGGTCACCGAAGGCTTCGACATCGCACAGAACGGAAAAAAACGCAACACACCACCGCGAGGCAAGTGTCTCGACGGCGAACAGGAAGCAAAGATCATCGCCTTGCGACTTTCCGATCCGCCGAAAGGACGTAACGGTTGGACACTGCGTTTGCTTGCCGAAAAAGTTGTCGAACTTGAAATTGCGCCGGAGATCAGTCATGTCACGGTTCGAAGTACGCTAAAAAAACAAAATCACGGGTCGCAAAGTGCAATACTGGGTAATCCCTCCAAAATCGAGCGGGGAGTTCGTCGCGAGGATGGAGGCAGTACTCGATATTTACGGTCTTCCCTACAAAATTGAGGCACCTGTCATCGTCATGGATGAGCAGCCAGTGCAACTTTTCAAGGAAACACGAACGCCGATTGCCGCGACGCGAAACCATGCGCGGCGTGTCGATGATGAATACGAACGGGCGGGTGTTGCGAATATTTTTATGCTCGCGCAACCGCTGGGAGGATGGCGTCGCGTTGCCGTTCGTGAATTCAAAACAAAAAAGGATTGGGCACATGAAGTGAGGATTCTCCTGGAGGAGGATTTTCCCGATGTCAAAAAAATCACTTGGGTTTGCGACAACTTGAACACTCATTCGATCGGTGCATTTTACGATACGTTGGAACCGGGCATGGCACGATCCTTGGCGAGACGATTGGATATCGTCCCGACGCCAAAGCATGGTAGCTGGTTGAACATTGCGGAAAACGAGTTGAGTGCATTGACCGCCCAGTGTGTCAAAGGACGTCGATTTGCTACGATTGAGGAATTCCGTGAGGAAGTGATGGCGTGGGCAAATCAATGCAATACAAAACAAAAAGGCGTTGACTGGCAATTTACCACCCATAATGCACGTATCAAACTCCGATCACTTTATCCCAATTTTTAATTTTTACAGGGCAATAGGCGATGGAATGCTCCACAATTTGCAGCGGCTAGAAGAACAGCCGATTGGCCCCCTGGCCGTCAAACGGGTTACCTTTGACGTTCCCTTCGATCCGGCATTGCGTCCGGCAAGCGAGTACCAAGGGGAACATGCCCAGGAGCGGCGTTACTTCCTGGAAACGATTGACCTTTGGCGGCAAAGCTCCCTGGCCCGGTTGAGCATCGGACCAAAAGTCCATTTGCTTTCCTTCACTTTGGCGGAAGTCTTTGTGGACTATCAATTATACGCACAGTCACTCATTCCCGAACATTTTCTTGGCACGGCGGCTTATGGAAACGGCGTTTATTGGTACATTCCCACCCGGGCGGCCTTCGGGGAAAACGGCGGATATGAAACTGACCACCTTGCCTGTGTTGTGACGCCGGACATCGACGAAGTGCTTCGTGACGCCATTCGCCGCTGTTTCGACGAAGTCGTCCACGATCAATGGTTGAATAACCATCCGTAATGTTTTGGCCGCCGCTTCCCGAGTGGTGGTGCCAATTTCCTTTCCATTGCACCGGGCTGTGGTACAATGGGATCAACGATGACACATTGACCATCTCACAAAGGGAGCAAGCACATGAAGGTTTTGGCTATCAACGGCAGTCCGCGAGCGGACGGCAATACGGCAACCGCGTTACGGATTGCGCTTCACGAATTGGAAAACGAAGGCATCACCACGGAACTCGTCACCATCGGGCAAAATACGATTCGCGGTTGCCTTGCCTGTTTTCAATGCCGTGCGCGGTCGGGGCAACGTTGCGCGATCAATGGCGATGAGGTCAACGTGTTGATCCCCAAAATGCTCGAAGCGGACGGCATTTTGCTCGGTTCGCCGGTGTATTATTCCGGAATCAACGGCACCATGAAATCGTTTCTCGACCGCGTGTTTTTCGTCGCCGGACCGGGAATGCGTCATAAAGTCGGGGCTGCCGTCATTGCCGTGCGACGATCGGGCGGTTCGGCAGCGTTCGACCAGATGAACAAGTATTTCCTGATTTCGCAAATGCTGGTCGTCGGTTCGAATTACTGGAATATCATTCACGGCATGATGCCGGGCGAAGCGACACAGGACGCGGAAGGCCGGCAAGTCATGCGGACGCTCGGCCAAAACATGGCGTGGTTGCTGAAGCTGATCGACCATGGCAAAACCGCTGTCGTCCCACCGGTGCCGGAAGAAAAGATCATGACGAACTTCGTGCGGTAGAAGTGAATCAGAGCCGCGACGGTAACGGAGTAGTCGAAGTGGGAAAGACCTTCGCCATGTTTTGTTATGCTTTCCCGTGTTCCACCGCTCCATGACTGTCGTGGCTCTGATTTTGAAGTGTTGCGGCCAGCATGTCATTTCAACCCCATAACTCCAGACTTATCATGAGTTTCCCGGACAATCATCGCGACGTGCCATCGGAGGATTCGGGCACCAGAAGTTGCAGGGCGGAAAAGGAAAGCAATTACGATTTTTTGCGCCGTGCAAGTCAGGCCTACAAACAGATACTCGAACAAGCCGGGCAAATCGTTGTCGGGCAACAGTCGGTGCTGGAAGGGCTGGTCATCGCAATGGTCTCGCGGGGGCATTGTCTGCTGGAGGGCGGGCCGGGCATGGCCAAAATGACGATCCTCAGCACGTTGGCAAAACTGTTCGGGCTTGGATTTCACCGCATTTCGTTGACGCCCGACATGACGCCGCACGACATCGTTTCGCTTGAAACCGATGGTCAGCGAGCGAGTGATGGAACGCCGTTTGCCAACATACTGCTGATCGAGGAAATCAACTGTGCTCAGCCGAAAACGCAAATGACCTTGCTCAACGCGATTCAGGACGAACAGATCACCCTGGGACACACGAGTTATCCCTTGCCGAAACCGTTTTTCGTCGTCGCGACCGAAACACCGATTGAACGCGACCGCATTGCGCCGCTGACTGCGTCACAATTGGATCGTTTCATGATGAAACTGGTCGCGGGATACCCGACATTTGAAGAGGAATTTGAGCTGGTGCGTCGCATGGCAACATTACCTGATCACGTCGTCCAGCCGGTTTTTTCGAGCGACGAGCTGTTGCGTCTCCAGGAATTGATCCCGCGCACGCCGGTCAGCGATGGGGTGGCGGAGTTTGCGGTCAGCATGATCCGCAAAACGCGGGTCGAGGACCCGGCGGAAACCTTTGAGTTCGTCCCGCAGCAAGTCGCGCGGGGCGCAGGCACCAATTCACTTCATGCGTTGATCCGCGCCGCCCAGGCACGTGCCATCCTGAGCGGACGGTCGAGAACGGCCAAAAACGACGTGTGGTACGTTTCCAAACTCGTCCTCCGTCACCGCCTTGTCATGCAGCCAAACGCCTCGCTGTCGTCCGACGACATCATCGATCAACTGGACTGACGCGTTTGCATTCTGGAGCCGTCACTGCCCATGCCGATCCAGTTTCAGAAGCCGTGATATCGTTCGTGACGTAATCTCCATTCGTGACGTTGGTCTTGATGAAAACACTTTCCGTCGCAATTCTTATTGATGCGACCATCCGGATGTATCCAGTTCGAAGCGATGGTTCTCCCGAATCAGGTCGGCGAGCCAAACCTTGCTCCGTCGCTTGCCGGCTTCACGGCCCAGGATTGTCACGTAATTGGCATTGATCGCAATCTGGACCGTGTCATTTGTCACATCGCCGTTTCGAACCGCCACGGCAAACCTGGCGATGTTGGATACGGCACCCGCCTGATAGAGGTCCGCAATTTCGCCGAAATCTTCCTCCCCCTGCGGCACACGAATGCCAGCGCGGCCGACATACCCGATTTCGGCGGTTCCCTGCGACCCGTAACCGACGGCGCGCACCCAAAACGGCGAAAGGTGGTGAATCCCCTGATGCGACCATATCCGTCCGTCTTCAAAATCAAACGACAAGGCATACATCGTGTGACTGTCGCCGTGAGGATTGACTCTGGAGCAAAGCGAACTCCCCTGGGCACTGACCGGAAGCTCACCGTCCACCAGTTCAAGCCCCGCTTCAATCCCGTGGATACAAGCATTGACATGGTAACTGCCGCCAAGAATTTCGTCATTGACCCAAATCAAGTGTTGTAACCGTTCCTCAAAACTTTCGAAGACGGGATCGGCAAACGCGCCGGTAATATAACAGGTTTGAATCGAATGAATCCTGCCGATGTCGCCATTCCTCACGCAAGCCAGGACTTTTTGATTGTTTTCGTTGGTGGGAACCTGAAAATCGACAAGAAAAACCTTGTTGCTCTTTTGCGATTGAACGGCAAGATCATAAACTGCACGGGTTCCCCAAATATCAACGGCAACCGGTTTGGCCATATAGACGTGCTTTCCGGCTTCCACGGAAGCCCGAACATGTTCCGGGAAAAAGTACGGGACAGCTTCCAAAGCAATTGCGTCAATGTCCGTTTCGAGGACTTTTTTGTACCCGGAAAGGCCGCTGAAGCATTTTTCCGCCGGGACGTTAAATGATTGGCCGCAAGCCGTGGCCACGGATTGATGGTAATCGGCAACGGAAACGATTTCGTAGTTTCCGTCCCTCGCAAATAATCCGGTGATCCATGCCCCCCGTCCGCCGCACCCGACGACGCCGAGGCGAATCTTTTCATTGGCCGCCGCTCCGCGCACCTGATGAGACGCAACAACGAAGGGAACAGCCATCCCGGTGATTGCGGCTGTTTTCAAAAAATTTCGACGATTGCTTTTCATGATCTTACTCCCACTGTTCATAGTTTGCCTGGAATGGAAATGATGTTGCCGCGATGGTCAACATGGTGAATTCGATTCCAACAGTATAGCTTTTCACACGTGATTGAGATAGGGTCGTCACACCGTGACCACCCTGTCATGCGCGTCACAGGGCAACGCGGCTCACTCCTAACCCGCGACTCACCCCTCATCCCTCACCGGCGTTTCATCATGGCCATGCGGATGCCGCTTTTGACGGCGGCGTCTTTGGCGGCGGCGCGTTTGTCGTGCAGTTGTTTTCCCTTACAGAGTCCCATGAGAATTTTCGCGCGGCCGTCCTTGTTGAAATACATGCGGAGCGGTACGAGTGTCAGTCCCTTTTCGTAAGCCCGCATCGCAAACCGGCGGTACTCGCGACGGTGCATCAGCAGCTTCCGGGGACGTTTCGGCTTGTGATTGAAGCGGTTGGCCTCACGGTACTCCGGGATGTCGGCTCCGATAAGCCAGACCTCGCCTTCGATGATGCGACCGTAAGCCTCCGCAAGCGAAACCGAACCGTCACGAAGGCTTTTGACTTCACTGCCAACCAACACCAGACCGCATTCCAGCGTGTCAAGAATGGTGTAATCGTGCCTCGCTTTGCGGTTTTCGCTGATCACCCGCTCGTTCGGGTTTTCCACAATTTTTTTCTTCTTTTTTGACGGCATGGGATTCTTTCGAAGGCCGCACAGTGACCGCCCTTCCGGCATCCCGTCAATGCGCTGCGCTTCATTCCGGCTTTTGTTCTTGCCGGACAATTCGAGTCAGTGATTTTTGAATGCGCACTGAGTCCGCGTTATGGATTCGCTGAGTTTTGGCGTCATCGGGTGTTTTGCCTCAATCAGTGCCGCAAGTCCCCAAACCACAATCGAAACTCCCGGTTCCAGGAACCACAGTTATTCCGTACAACGTCATGGACTTTGCATTTTATGTCTGTGAACTTTGTGCACTCCTTGGTGATCTTTGTGTTGAAATATTTTAACACAAAGGTCAACAAAGCTTTCCACAAAGGTCACAAAAATTAATGCCAGCCAAATGGCGTTCGAAAGTATAAAGGAATCTTCCCCGTTCCAGCAAACAAGAAACCACACCGCGTCAATTCGCAAATTCCACCGTCGC
>WRMR01000218.1 GCA_009776995.1 Planctomycetaceae bacterium
TGCAACCGACCGTCGTTGCGAAGGGGCAAGTCGTCGATGGCAACGGTGAAGCAGTTGCTGGCGCAAATGTTGGAGTCATCGCCCAAAACAGAGTCTGTTATGATGTTGTCAACCAAAGCGATGGAGCATTCATGTTCACGTTGCCCGGGAATATTCGAATTAACAAAATTTATGCGTTGAAATCCGGGGTTGGGTTCGATTACGAATACCGTAGCAATCGGATTGAACGAGAAATGGTGACGCTTGTCCTGGAAAACGCAAAAACGGTTTCCGTTCGACTGATTGATACCAATGGAAATCCTGTGCCGGGTCGTTCGGTTCAACCGTCGGATTTTCACAGTTCGAACGAAAGTGCCTTGGGAACAGGAAAATGGATCCCGTTCAGCAATACCGGTGATCCCCTGATGGCACGGATCACGGATGCTGACGGTGTTGCAACGTTCGACTACTTCCCGAAATGGCAATCTGCGAGTGTGACGTTCTCACACCACAATTTGACAGATACGCGAAATGACAAGTATTTGCGAACATACATTACATACGATCCGGAAAAAGACGACGCACGCATCGAAGCGACACTCACCAGAGCGGTTCCGATTCGCGGGACGGTGCGTTATGCCGATGGTAGGCCGGTCGCAGGAATTCCGGTGAAGGCCACAATGGTAACATCACTGACATCGCATCTACTGAATGGTAAACCGTTTCCTCAATGGGCTCAAGGATACACCGATGAAAACGGACGCTATGAACTCCGCGGTTGGCCCGGTTCAAATGCAATGGTGATTGCAAATAATGACCAATGGACTGCACCACCGCAAACACCGGTTCTCGTGCCTCCGACAGGTGCAAGCGAAACGTCGGTTGAGGGAATTGATTTGACCGTCCTGCCAACAACGCGGCTTTACGGAAAAGTCACCCTGCAAGGCTCCCAGCAGCCGCAGCCGATCAATAATGTCAGCGTTTTCGCCACTCTCCAGGGAGGTGCCTTGTCCCGTGAGAAACAGTTGTCAGGATATCCAGTTGACAGTCCGTTCCTCGTGTACCATTCCGGAGTGGATCAGAACGGGAATTATGAACTGAAACTCGGACCGGGAAGTTATTGTCTCGAAGTGAGCTACAATAACTACTACGGTAATAGTGACGGGGACTTGATTACTTTTATTGTGAGCGAGGGATTGATCTTGGAGGCCGGGCACGACGTTGAGAAAAACATCGTTTCGCCTTATAAAACGTTTACGCTGGAAGGCAGAGTCGAGCTTTCGCCGGAACTTGAGGAACGGAGTCTCGAAGGCATTGACATCACGTTGACGCCCGCGACACTGACCTCGCAACCGGTCACGGTGACCACCGGTGCCGACGGCAGGTTTGCCATCGCCAACTGGACAAGCCGCCGGGTTTTCGGGGAAGCCCGGTCAAAAGACGGCCAGCTTGTTGCGGCCTTTGAAATCGCGCAAGGCGAACATCATCCCGTCGCGACGCTTCATAAGCAGGTGCGCGTGACAGGACGTTTGATCGACGAAGAAACAGGCGATCCGCTTGCCGATACAACCATCGAGTGCTGGTATTATCAGGATTGCGGCGACGACCATCCGGGGGCCACTTCCGCCACCCGTTTTGCGACGACCAAGACGGACGAATCGGGGTGCTACGCTTTTGACAATCTCATCCCTGGACGGGAATACAAATTGCACATCGAAAGTTATTACCCGGAATTTGTGCAAATGTCCAAGGACATGCAATCCGTGTCGTACGCAAGATCGTTTGACGTGAAAATCCAGCCTGTCACGCCGCCAATGGACCTGGGGGAACGAAAAGTTTCGACGATTCCAAGTGAATCGGAACTGGTCTATTGGGCATTCCAACGCAAGGATGCGCTGGCAAGAATTCAGGCACAGATCGAGTCGGCGGAAACGGACAAGCAGCGGCTGCTTGTACTCGTCGGCGAGGAAGGCGATTCGGTCAGCCGCGACCTGTTGGCCGCGTTTTTTGACCGCAGTGAAATTCAACAAGCGTTCAGCGGCTACCGGTTTTTCGGGCTGCCGACGGACTGTAGACCTTCGGAGGCGGAAAACAATCGCTCCATCCAGTCGGACGAAAAACGCTATGCGCAAAACCGCGAACGGCTGGAAACCGTTGCCCGTGAGACGCGGTTCAAGATTCCCGAACGCACGGCACTGGCCATGCTACTGGTGTTCGAGCCGGACGGGACGTTGGTGACAAGTTGCGACGTGCGAACCATGACCCGCGAGAACCCCAACACCAGAATCGCGTTCGCCGGAAAACTGAAAACCACCGAAATCAACCGGGAGCTATTGCTGGAGTTTTTGCGGCGTTACCGTTCGAACCGTCAGAGCGGCGACGGTCACGGAGCGGTCGAAGTGGAAAAAACCACTCCATAACTGTCGCGGCTCCGATTGAAATGTTCACGTGATTATTTCGCGACGGGTCATGTGCGAAAAACCGGTCACTTACGTTCCCGGCTACTGTTTTTATGTCCCTTGCTTACGCAATGGGCTCTGATGCAACGTCCTCAGCGGGAAATCTCTTTCGATCATTTTATTCGATGTTGCCGGATGTATCCTGCGGCTTGGACTTGAGCAATACCTCGGCGGCCACGTGAAACGGATCGGCGACGGGGTCAAGATGTTGGTGCAATTGCTGCAATTTTTCCTTGCAAAGCCGATAATGCTCCGGCGATTTGATCCAGGTCAAAAGGGCGGCGGCGGCGTCATCGGACATGTCTTCCGGCGTGAGAAATTCGGGGAAAAGCATGTCATCCATATCGCGTTCCGTCGGCCAGGCGGGAATGACCTTCATCTCCTTGGGGTAATACGGACTGCCGGGGGTAAAGTGTTCAACGCCCAACAGATTGACGAGCGTGATAAACCGCGACCGCCGGAAAAACCGTTGCGCGAAGTGCGCGGTCTTGTTGATCTTGTAATAAACGACCGACGGAACGTGGTTGGCCAGCAGTTCCATCGTGACCGACCCCGAAACGGTCAGCGCGATATGCGCCGCCCGGATCAATTCCTGCGTTTTGCCCACTGAAACGGGAATGGCCATTCCACGTTCTGACAGCTTTTGGTTGATTTGGTCGGCGTGTTCCTGTTTGAAGGCCGCGATCATCGGGCGGACGTTTGGCTCTTCCCGTTGCACCTTTTCGACCGTATTAAGCAAATCGTCGAAATTATGGGCGATTTCCTGGTCGCGTGAACCGGGTAACACCGTCAAAACCGGTCGCTCGTCGCTCTTGAGACTCTCCACAAACGCCCAATCGACCTTGTGGTGTTTTGCTTCCTCAAGAAACGGATGTCCGATTTCAATGACGTGACAATCACGATCCTCGAACCATTTTGCCTCGAACGGCATGGTCGTGAAAATATAATCGACAAACCGCCGCATCTTTTTGACGCGCCAGCCGCCCCAGGCCCAAAGTTGCGGCGGCATAAAATAATAAACCGGAATGCCTTGCCGGCTGGCCGCGCGTGCGACCCACCAGTTGAAACCGGGATAATCGACCAAAACGACCGCTTCGACGCGGTTTTCCGTAAAATACCGTTGCGTTTGCTTGTACAGCTTGTAAAACGAGTAAATCCGGGAAGCGGAAATTCCCAAAAACATGACCGCCTTTTTCGTCAGATCGTGATGCAGTTCCATTCCGGCCTGCTCCATCAATGGACCGCCGTAACCAACACAACGCGTTGCCGGATTTTGCGACTTGATCGCCCTGATTAACGCGGCCGCATGGGTGTCGCCACTCGGTTCCCCAGCGGAAAAAAAGATGGGACGCCGATGATATTCTTCCTGTCGAATCATAATGGATCACAAAATGCCTGGCGACGATTGCACAGATTCGCCGATGCCGGTAACGGCGATTCGAAGCAACTCAAAGTAGCAAACTTCACGATGATTATATTGTGTAAAATATGTCATGTAAAGGTACCTTGTGACCTTGTTGTCTTGTTGTGGGATTCTGAAAAAATTCAGCAAAAAAAACAGCATGGTAAAAAATTACGGTTTTCTGATGACACAAGCCACAAAAGTTGGTAGAATGGCTTTTGCCCGTTCTGATGAAGACTTTGACCAATTGCCTGAATTTGTTTGTGAAAGTCACGTTTTTTTCCAAAAAGCGTGAACAAAACAAAGTTGATTCCAGTATTTTAATATTGATTGAGAAAACTTTTATTTGCGATGATAGCCAGGGGATTTTTGTTCCGAAAATTTTTTGGCCTTGACGGAGCCAGATTGGAATGAACGATAAACGACGCGAAATATTGATCGGTTATCTGTTGGGAGTTTTGGAACCGCAGGAATCGGCCAAAGTGGACGCTGAACTGCAAACCAATTCCGTGGTGCGTGACGATCTGGCCGCCATCTATCGGGAAATTTCTCCCATCAACGAGATTGTCGATGACCATGAGCCGCCCACTGGCCTTGCTACCCGGACTTGTCGGAATCTTTGGGCAAGAATCGATTCCACACAAAATTCTCCTGACGTCAACGTTACTGTTCCCCGTGCTTCACATAAAAAACGCAGGATCACAGTTGTTGTCTCACAGGATGAAAGATTATACGAAGCCGCATTAAGCCGATGCGAACTTGAAACACAAGACTTGAATACTGATGCTATTATTCCTTTAAGCCAGGCACTCCAGGTAGCTTCGTCGGCCAAACCAAGAAAATCGAACGAAATTCTGCGCCGCGTCGATCCTGCTGAAAACGCTCCACGGGAAACGCATCTGTTTCTTGCGGATTCGATGATGATCGCCAAAAATCATCCGCCGAAATATTATGGCAGTGAAAAAAAGACGGAAAAAGTCAAAACCTCTTGGACGACACGCGACGTTTTTGCCTCATTACTGGTCGGATTGACGGCGGCTGTCCTGATTTTTCCTCTGATCCAATTTGGAATGGGTAACTTCCGCGAGATGATTATCCAGAAAAAATTGGAAAACGTAGCGAAAAGTGTTGCCCCCAATACTTCACAGTACTCACCCTACGGTATGTCACAAAATGACCTGCGTGCGCTGGCTGGTATGAATATCGCTCCGCAATCGACAGGTGCTTTGCCCCGCCAGCAGAACGACGCATTTCCCCCGTTCTTAGGCTTTCAGGAACACGACTTTTCTCCTTCACCAGCCACACCGATGATTCCGGTCGGCCTCTCCGGTGTACCACCGACCAGACAATTCGATTCAACTGGCTCCCATTTTCCCTCGGACTGAAGCACAAAGTCGCAGTGATGGGTATTTTGAAGAGTGGTCGTGTGGTTTGCGTCAACGCCATTATTCTCCAGCAAGCCAGATGGTTCTCAGCAACTCCTCAATTTCCGGAGCGTCATTTTTCAACTCGGCGCGATTGAAAGGAAAGAAATCGTTGACGCCAAAGAACGCTTCCGTAAACTCGGCGAAAAACTCTTTGTGATCGGTCAAGGCATAATGCTTCGTTTTGTAACCATCAATATGCAAAGTTTTTACGTACTTTTCGCTATCAATGAGTTTTTGCCAGGCAACCTTGATCGGCGCGTTTTCAAAACCATTTTCGAGAAACTGATCGTGCCAGGCATGGGCAAGTTCGTGAAGCATGAACCACGGCTGGATGCGATGAATCTGTTTCGAGGTATAATAAACGGCGTTCGGTATGTGAACGCATTTCGCCAGTGATTCTGAATAGCCGTTTTGCCTCAGCCAACTTCGGCTGGGATGGTACTGCGGCGAAACCAGCTTGCCATGAGTCATATCCAATCGGATTTTGATCGTTCGGAGTTTTTCAACTTTTGATTCCGGCAGATGGAAGGCAATCTGGAAAAGCTGGTTCGAAAGAAGACGCAGCGCGAGGTCTCCAAGTTCTTGATTTTGTTCCAGTAACCGGTCGTCGATTTCAACAGTCCACCCTTCCATGTTTCGGACGGTGTGCGAGGTCGGCTTGGCAGGTTCCGGCGTCCCGGCGCCCATGGCAAGAGTTACCCCAGGAACGAGAAGAAGCAACACAAGCAACAAAGGTTGTAACCGGGATTGCATTGAAATTCAATTCGATTTTCGTAAAAAAACGAAGCCGCTTCTCGAAAAATCAAGAAACGGCCTCGCGAAAGGAGTTACCATGAGCTTCAGTGGCGGGGGCAGGATTTGAACCTACGACCTCGAGGTTATGAGCCTCGCGAGCTACCGGGCTGCTCTACCCCGCACTAATATGGCCCGTGCTGTGGGTTTCACCCCACATAGTGATAAATTTTAGCACCGGAGTCCGGCATGTCGAGGGGTGGCGCAAAAAACATGAAATCACATTTTTTTCACAATTTCTTTTTGTTCCTTATTTTGAGAATCAAAGGATTCAAGTTATGCCGGATCAATACGGATTATGAAAAACGTATCGGTCCACGGCCGTTGTTTTTACCAGTCGAGTAGTGGCCTGATTTGAAGTTGACTAAAATTGTGATAAATCCTCTATTGTTTGGGCAGTTTTCACCCCAAAACCAGTCACTCCACTGTGATCCGTTCCCGGTTGCTGTTGTTAAAGACACATTGTTTGGAATATTTACACAGTGTCACCGTCAAAATTAAAAGACTCAATGATTTTTGTCTCCCGGTCGAGTAGGCGGGGAATTCCCAACGCCTACTCGACTGGTGAAAAAGATCTGCCGTGATCGGTTACGAGATTATTGAGCGTTTTCTAAACGTCGCAGGCAGCCAGCACGCCACAGACGATTTTCGTCAGGTTTGGTTCCGCTTCGTTGGCCGTGCGGATGATCTCCTCAATATCGGCGGGCTTGAGGCAGTCGGGGAAGCAAAGGTCGGTGACAATGGAGATGCCGAGGACCCGCATTCCTGCATGGACGGCCGTGAGAACTTCGGGCACGGTGGACATGCCGACCGCATCGGCACCGATACCTCGCAAGAAGCGGTACTCCGCCCGCGTTTCGAGGTTCGGCCCCAACACGCCGACATAGACGCCCTTATGCGCGACGAAATTTCCGGCCCGCGCGATTTCCAACGCTTTGTCGATCAACTTCAGGTCATAAGGCTCGCACAGATCGGGGAACTGTGGACCGAGCCGTTCATCGTTGACGCCGACCAGCGGGTTGACACCCATCAGGTTGATGTGGTCTTCGATGAGCATGAGATCGCCCTGTTTGAAGTAGGGGTTCATCCCGCCGCAAGCGTTCGAGACAATCAACAGCCCCGCCCCCATCGCCTTCATCACGCGCACCGGAAAGGTGATTTGCTTGCAGTCATAACCTTCGTAGGCGTGCAGGCGGCCTTGCATCGCGATGATCGGTTGCCCTTCGAGCGTGCCGAGGATGAGATGTCCCTGATGCGTCGGGGCGGTGGACACGGCAAAGTGTGGAATTTCATGGTAGGGGATGACCGCATCCTCGTTGATCCGTGTTGCCAAATTACCCAACCCTGTGCCGAGTACCAGCCCGGCATGAGCGGTTTTCCCCCATTTCGACCGCAAAAACGCGGCGGATTCCTGGATTTGATCGTAATATTGCATGATGGTTGTACTCCTGGAATGGATTTGAGCGTTTCTGTGGCGGTCACAGCATGACCGCTGAATCAGTGGCATTATACCACAAAACCGCCGGGAAACAAAAACCGAGGCAGGACTTTCTTAGGGAAGCGTTCTTAATTTAGTGGTATACCATGCAGCATTAGCAGCATTATAGGTCACCTCTAAAAATCTCCTGCATTCCCTTGTGTTTTTATTTTTTCCTCTCGACAGACTGCTCAATGTCGCTAAAATATTTTTCGTGTGATGTGAGAGTAAGTCTTCAAATAGCCTTTTGACAGGAAATTTACGGTATAACCTGATATTGCAGTGAGTGATAAAACCATGTTACGCTTCCGTTTTTGAGGCATCACAACCCTTATCGACGAAAGGCGTAACATGAAAATCACCCGCGATTATCGCATGGAACTGACCGAAAAGCAATGG
>WRMR01000219.1 GCA_009776995.1 Planctomycetaceae bacterium
AGTGTTGACCTATTCCGTGGAGGTCAAAAATCTCAACCGGGACGGCGCGCTTGTCGAAGGAACCGTGCATAACGGCGACCAACTCATGGCCGAAGGAGAACTGGTTTTCGCGCATTTGCGGAGTGGTTTTTCGGAAACCATTTTGTTCGAGGAAGGGAGTCTGATCGACATGATGCGAATCTTCGGTGTTTATGAAATCGGTGTTGACGAAAACGGGAACCGGTTGATTGATCCCGAACGTGCCAGGCACACTTCCGGTTGAAAAAGGGAGATTTCCATGAAACGACGCGTCGTGGTTACGGGAATGGGGCTTGTCACCCCTTTGGGGGCGGATGTCGAAACGGTCTGGCAACGATTATTGCGTGGCGAGTCCGGTGTCGGCATGATTACCTTGTTTGACGCTTCGTCTTTTCCCACGAAATTTGCCGCCGAAGTCAAAAACTGGGACATCTCCGACATCGGTGAAAACCCGGACGATTGGACAGATCGTGACCGAAACACACATTTTGCCGCCGGGGCAGGCGTTAAGGCGTTTCGTGATTCCGGCCTGACTCCGAAGGACTATGTTCCGCAGCGTTTCGGCGTTTATACCGGTGCAGGCGAAGGGCAGCAGAATTTCGATGATTTTGCCGCCATGATGCTGGCCGGTTTCAAGCCGGACGGCTCGTTCGACCAGAGTCGTTTCATCGAAAAAGGACTGGAAATTCTGCACCCGATCCGGGAACTGGAGCAGGAACCAAACATGCCGGCGGCCCACCTGGCCGCGTTGTTCAATGCACAAGGACCCAATGCAAATTGTTTGACCGCCTGCGCGGCCAGCAGTCAGGCGATCGGTGAGGCCACCGAACTGATCCGCCGGAACGAAGCCGACCTGATGATCGCCGGCGGCGCGCACACGATGATTCATCCTTTCGGCGTGACGGGCTTCAATCTTTTGACCGCACTCAGTACCCGCAACGACGATCCGCAGGGGGCGTCGCGGCCGTTTGACGCCGACCGGGACGGCTTTGTCCTCGGCGAAGGTTCCGCCATGCTCATCCTCGAGGAACTGGAACACGCCAAAAAACGCGGTGCGAAAATTTATGGCGAAATTGTCGGCTACGGTTCGACTTCCGATGCGTTTCGCGTGACCGACTCCCACCCGGAAGGCCGCGGTGCCATTGCCAGTGTGCGTATGGCAATCCGGGACGCCGGGATTGCACCGGATGAAGTCCACTACATCAATGCGCACGGGACCAGCACAGGTGTCAATGACCGTGTCGAAACGCTTGTGGCCAAATCCGTGTTCGGCGAGACCGCCTACAAAATTCCCATGTCAAGTACCAAAAGCATGACCGGCCACCTCATCGCCGCCGCTGGGGCCAGTGAGATGATCTATTCCCTGCTGGCTATCCGCGACAATATCCTGCCGCCGACGATCAACTACACAACACCCGACCCGGACTGCGACCTGGATTATGTTCCCAACAAAGCACGCGAGGCGAGGTGCAACGTCATTGCAAGCAACAGTTTCGGGTTCGGCGGCCAAAACGTCACACTGATTGCCCGACGATTTACCGGTTAAAGGGGTAAGGGACGAGGGAGATTCGTCTGTTTCCACATACCCCCTTGATCCCTGTTCCTTACTCCCCTGACCCCCACTCCTTCACCATGATCAATTACTATCACAAGACACTCCTGACGCTGGTGGCTTGCATTGTCTTGTTGCCGATGGCATTGCTGGTTCTTGTATCGACTTGCGACTTTACGGTGGCAGTTGACGGTGACTTGTGGCATACGATTGTCAAACGTGCCGCAGTCACGATCATTGTTCTCTGGTTCTTCAATCTCATGCTGCTGATTCTCACGGTTGCGATGAAGGAACTGTTGATCGGCCATTTTTGCTTTGCCGCCGAAGATGAGCGTGACCTTGCCAAAGACAGTTCTTTGTCGCAAAGCCCTTCTCATTCGCATCTTCAATCCGAGAGCGAAAAGTAAGGTTTTGGGGTGGTAATCGCCCTCTCCAGTCATACCGTTCGGCCACATTGCGACCTCTCTGCGCTCCCGGTTGCTGTTCTGCGTTCCCGGACTGATGTTTTTTTGCGAAAAATTCCTGTCAAAAACATTTTCTGAGTCAACCCTGGGAACAGTGTTTCCCGGTGCAATTCCATTTCACCCGACGATACTGTGAATGCGAATTTCAGATCATCGAAAATTTTTAACGACTGTTATTGTCTATCGGCCAAAATCTGTTATCGTATAAACATGTCTGTGGAAATATCGATAACCTCTTAATACTATTAGGTTTACGAATATCACAAGAAGAGATGTTTATGTAGTAGTTTTGTGAATAAAGGCGAAAAGAACATTGAATAATGCGACACAATTACATTCACATTCGAACTATCGTTAGTTTGTATTACAAAAATCATCTAGCAGGCTGTTATATTTTTCATAACTACTTTGTGGGTTTTAATTAGCGCTGGAAATATATTCTGGAAAAACAGACAAAAATGGTGACTGCTTTTTGGCAGTTCCCTGCTGTTCCAGCGATCGTATGAGAATGTTCGAGATATGAATATTGACACAATGCGTATTTTTTGTGATGTGGTTTTGCACCAAAGTTTTTCTCGAGGAGCCTTGGTCAACAATATCAGTCAATCTGCCGCAACCCAGTCGATTCATCGCTTGGAGAATCATCTCGGCGTTCAACTAGTGGATCGGTCCCGCCGACCGTTTAATCTGACTCCGGAAGGCCAGATTTGTTACAATGGTTTTCGCGGAATCCTGGAATCGTATGATACCGTCATGACAATGGTGCAAACACTCAACGGCTCGGAGAGCGGTAACATTCGGGTCGGAGCCATTTACTCGGTGGGATTGCATGATATGGACCAGGTCATGCGGTATTTCATCAAGTCTCACCCGAAAACCAAGGTCAATCTTGAAATCATGCATCCGGACCGTGTCTATCAATCGGTCTTGACGACGGAAGTCGATTTCGGCGTCGTTTCCTTTCCTGCAACCAGTGCGGAAATTTCCATTGTTCCATTGGGGGCGGTCAGCCTGGTTTACGTCTGTCGTCCTGACCACGAGCTGGCCGGTCTCGAACCCCTCTCCCTGGAACAGTTGCATAACACAGATTTTATCGCCTTTACACACGACCTGATGGTTCGCAAGGAAATTGACAGGCACCTGCGCCAGCGTCTTACTTCCGTCAACATCGTGGCCGAGTACAAAAATGTGGAAACGATCAAACAGGCGGTCAAAGTCGGACTGGGGGGCGCGATTCTCCCGGTCAATTCCGTTCGTACGGAAGTCCAACTCGGCACATTGGTTTCCATTCCGATAGCCTCGCCGGAAATGATTCAACCGCTCGGCGTTGTCCACAAACAGGGAAAGGTCTTTACCTCGGCCATGTCGGAATTCATTTCGATTATGACGGAGTGCCGGTGGGACGACCCGAATGATTGTTGCTGACCTGCGTATTACTGCCCCTGCATGATCTCCATGACCGGATGAGTGTCTCGTCCCACGTCACCCTTCGCAAAAATGCCGTTGTCCCCGAAAAAAATCCGGGGTGTGGCCAACACGCGAATCAGAGGTTATATTATGGCCAGTGAAGTGGCAATTTGAGTGTTGACTGGATTTTTCGATGGAAAATTATGCGAATTGATAAAATTGATGCTTACGTGGTCCGATTGCCGCTCAAAAAGGAAATGCGGTTGGCCGACATCCCCTTGCACTACATTGATTCGGTGTTTGTACGGTTGATCAGCGGCGATGATGTCGGTTGGGGTGAGGTTATGCCGGGAAATGAGCCGGTTTTGACCGCAGCGTGGTCAAATTCCGTGTTTTTGTGTCTGAAAGACTCCCTGATTCCGCGCATCGCTCGAGATCAGACTATTAATTCCAGTTCCCGGTTGGAAGAAATCGTCAGCCAAATTCGCGGCAATCGTCATGCCAAAGGCGTCATTGACATGGCGTGGTGGGACTTGTATGCCCGAAAGCAGCGAAAACCGTTGCATCAGGTCCTCGGCGGAACACGCCGTCAATTGCCGCTTGGACTGACCTTCGACCGAATGGAGTCACGGGAGGATTTTATCGCGGAATTGCACCGTGCTGAAGACGACGGCTTCCGGCGGGTGACACTGAAAATCCGGCCCGGCTGGGACATCAACATGCTTTCGGCCGTCCGTGCCGGATTTCCTCGGCTGATGATCCAATGCGACGTGGAAGGTGCTTTGAGCATGACCAGCCACAGCGACACGATTTACCGCTTTGACGATTTCTTCCCGCTGATGCTGGAACAGCCGCTTTCCGCACGGGAATACGTTGGCCATGCGATGCTCCAGGACACATTGCGGGTGCCGATTTGCCTCGACGAATCGGTTACCTCGTACCACGAAGCGGAAATCGTGATCGACTTGCGGAGCGCGTCGGTCATCTGCCTCAACGGAGGACGAATCGGCGGCCTGACGACCGCCAAGGCGGTTCACGATTTATGCGTTTCCGGCGAAGTGTTGTGCTACAGCGGCTGTACGTACCTTTCGTCGGTCGGCTACCGCCATGTTGCCGCGCTGGCTTCGTTGCCGAATTGCGTTTATCCCGTCGATTACTTACGGGTGGACGAGGTTCTCGAAGCCGACCCCGGCGTGCCGCTCCCGACAAGCATGGTCGATTTGAACGAAACAGACCTCAACTGTGAAATCAAGGGCTACACCGACACGCGTGTCGCCGACCTGTGGGACGAACCGGGCATCGGTTTCGACCCGGATATGAACATCATCGAAAAATACGCGATCAGCCATTTTCAATGGCCGTAATACGACACCACATTTGGGGCCGCCGAAGTGGAACAACCGGATCATTCCGTGTTCAATCCAAATCAAACATCCTGTAATCCGAAGAGTGTGGCACAGGGTAATCGACAAACTGGAGCGGGGAGTTCGGCTGGTATTTGTCGATGCGGATGGCAACTTTTCCGTCGAGCAGATCGTCGAGAAAACATCCGACGATCATCGCCCGCCAGCCCTGTTCGAGTTTCAGTGTTTTCGATGTCCCGTTGTCGTTGGATTCCCCGAATCGGGCAGCGATCAGTTCGCGCACGTCGCTCTGCGTGGCCACAATACTCGTTGCGATGTCGTTCCGGTGACAAAGCATGGCCAGACCGGAATACAGCAGTTGCACCATTTGCGTGTATTGTTGCGTCTTTTGTTTGGGGAGCGGTTCCGGAAGAACTTCTTCGGGACAATCCAATCCGCGCTGAATGGCCGCCGAGATGTATGGCAGTTGCCGTGTGATGTCGTTGCGTTGCAGACCGCGAACGGCCGAGATGCGTTTCGGATCAGGCGATTTCCGGCGGGCCAGTTCGATAACCAGATCATCACGCATCAGCAGACCGACCGGGATGTTGTGCTGCCGTGCCTGCTGGTCGCGCCAGAAACAAAGCTCGCGCACAATCGCCAGTTCCCGCCGCGAAAGCGAATTGAGTCCTGACAGCGAACGCCATTTCGGCGTATCAAAATCCTGCACCAGGCGGTCGAGCGTGTCCCGGATTTCGCTTTGATACCAGCGTACCCGTTTCAGCGATGAAAGCTGTTTTTTCAGTTTTTTCGCGAGCGGGTTGAGATAACGCACATCGTTCAACGCATAGTCAATCTGCCGCTCTGTGAGCGGACGTCGCGCCCAGTCGGTTCGCGTTTCCGCTTTGGGCAACGAAACATGCAGGTGACGTTCCAGCAACGTACTGAACGACGCAGGATAATCGTTTCCGGCCAATCCGGCGGCAAGTTGCACGTCGAACACACGATGCGGCACCCGCCGGACCGCGCGATAGCAAAATTCCATCTCACTCCGGCATGCGTGCATCAGCACTTCGCGTTTGTCACCATCGCAAAGAAACTCCCAAAACGGGGTCATGCCCTCAACCGACTGCGGATCGATGATGCCGATGATATCCTCGGCGGCCACCTGCACCAGGCAAAGTTGCGACTGGAACTTTTTTTCCGCGATAAATTCCGTATCCAGCGCAATCCACGGCGAATCGCTGATGTGCCGGATCAGTGTTCGCAGTTCACTTGGACGGGTTGCGGAAATGTAGGACATGGCAGGGCGGGGAGTGTGAATTCATGAAGGTACGAAAAATATTATATCACTCAACATCAGAATCGCAATCTTACGATTGCGATATCGCAACAAATACTGCCAAAGTGTACAGCATCGTGTGCCTGATGAGTCATTTTCGAGACTTGTGAATCAATTTTTTCAGAAAATTTTCAACGTTCTAATACATTTTTATCTCTGGCGTGTTGACATGGCGTAACGCCCTCAATATACTTTGTGGTACTTGTCACAAATGATAACACTTGTTTGCTTTTCACATGTAATCAAAAGAGTTGCATTAATAAAGACAGAGATCAAGTTAACCATGATGATTAACTTGATTTATAATTGACATATTTGAGAACTTTCATCGCAGTTATCAATCACCATTGTTGCACCAGCCAATTTGTTTCGTCTTGAAACGAGTTGCAGCTTTCAATAAAAAATGTTTCACTTTACATCAGCTTCACACTGAGATAGAAAGAGCAGCCTATGAAAAAGATTTTCACAACCCTTTTGATGTTCACCATGGTTTTCGCGGCATTGTCCCTGGCATTCGCCTCGATTCCACTTCAGGCTCATGAACACAATTTCGTTGCGGTGGTCACGCCGCCGACCTGTAACAGCGGCGGTTATACAACCTACACCTGTTCCATTTGCGGGGAATGGTACTATGACGATGAGTTCACAGCGACGGAACACAACTATGTCGCGGTGGTCACACCGCCGACCTGTAACAGCGGCGGTTACACAACTTACACCTGTTCCATTTGCGGGGACTGGTACTATGACGATGAAGTCTCGGCACTTGGACATGATTTCGTCGCGGTGGTCACACCGCCAACCTGTACCAGTGGGGGTTACACAACCTACACCTGTTCCATTTGCGGGGAATGGTACTATGACGACGAAGTCTCGGCACTTGGACATGATTACATCGCGGTGGTCACACCGCCGACGTGTACCAGCGGGGGTTATACGACCTACACCTGCTCTCGCTGTGGGGAGTGGTACTTTGACGATGAATTCACGGCACTTGGACACGATTTCGTCGCGGTGGTCACACCGCCGACGTGTACCAGCGGGGGTTATACGACCTACACCTGCTCTCGCTGCGGGGAGTGGTACTATGACGATGAATTCACGGCACTTGGACACGATTTCGTTGCTGTGGTGACGCCGCCGACGTGTACCAGCGGCGGTTACACGACCTACACCTGCTCTCGCTGTGGGGAGTGGTACTTTGACGATGAATTCACGGCACTTGGACATGATTACGTTGCGGTGGTGACGCCGCCGACGTGTACCAGTGAGGGTTACACGACCTATACCTGCTCTCGCTGCGGGGAGTGGTACTATGACGATGAATTCGCGGCACTTGGGTATGCCTGCGAGAATGTTCTCAAAATGTTCTTTGGCGACTTGCCGTGGTTTTCATGGTTCTGATAGTCCCTCACCCCGTTGAAAATAGTGGCCTTCCCGATGGGAATCGGGGAGAATAATACGGCGCAATGACTGGATCGAACACAGAAATATCCGGTCATTGTGTTTTTCTTTGCAATCTTGCGATGGTGGCTCTGGCAGGTACGGAAATCGATAAGCCAAACCCGGGAAGTGGATTGTATTTCATATCATCACGGAAAAAAATTTGGGGGAATCACTTGCTTTCAAGAAATCCGTGTTTACAATAAATCATAAGCGATTGTTATATCTGTGAGGTATTTCGCTGAATCTTGAAAAAAGCAGGTTTTTTCAAGATTGTTTCCAGTTCACCTGATTTTTGAAAGGGTATGTTATGAAAAACATGAAGTCTGTTAAAATGGGGGGGGGGGGAAACATAAATC
>WRMR01000220.1 GCA_009776995.1 Planctomycetaceae bacterium
ATCGTGTTGTGGCTCGACTGCCTCTCGAATTTCTACGGAGGGTATGAAAAAGAGGGTGGTGAAGCCCAACTGCGGGGCGAAATCGCCTGGCCGACCCTGGAATAAGGAATTGTCATGAAATCACATGTTCAATGATATTTTTTAACGCGGAACCTGCGGAAGTCCGTGCGTTCCGTTTTTCCCGTTACGTTTCCGATGAAATCTTTTGTGGTTTCAACTGCTGCTGAAAAAGAAAACGCTTATGAAAAGTCAACGGCTCATGGTTTGTGCCATGCTGGTACTTGCCCTTGTCATTGCTGACGCGTCCTCACCGATCAGTTTCTGCGCGGATACGGATTCCGGTGCGGACTCCATGACACAGGAATTTCTGTGGCAGGACGAATTCAAAAATCCGCTGGACGAATACAGAATATTCCATATGTGGCACGGCTTTGATGACAATTTCGAGACGGTTCTGAACACCATGTATGATTACGGTTTCCGGGGCGTTGTCACCAACAACACATGGGATGACAACTACCTCAAGGACAGTTCGAATTACGCCATCGTGAATGCCGTGATCGATCAGGCGAAAAAAATGGGCATGACCGTGTGGTTGTACGATGAGTACGGCTACCCGAGCGGCACCGCCGACCACCAGGCCCTCGACGGACACCCGGAATACGAGGCAATCGGCGTCGGACTCCTCAGCGGCGAATACATGGATACGGCGGAGTTGACCCTGCCGGAAGAATTCCAGAAAATCATTTACGCCGAAATCCTGCGCGACGGCGAAAAGGTGCAGTCTGCCGACCCCGGTTCGCTCGAGTTGGGGAAGCGGAGCGTCAGGGCGAGCGTGCCCGGAGTATTCACCCTCAACGTCTATGCGCAAAAAGCCGCTTTTGAAGGTTCTCACGCGGAGAAAAACGGCTACAGGCCGAACCGCTATCCCAACCTGCTCAACCGCGACGCTGTGAAGCGGTTCATCGACCTCGTTTATGCAGGGTATAGGAACAACATCGCCGACATCGGGAATAAGGTGCAGGCGATCTTCACCGACGAACCCAGCCTCATGACCCATTTTGTGAACACGAGTGACCATTACCCGTATTTCATCGTCCCGTGGGAGGACCGGTTACCGGCACTCTTCAAGGAAATGCACGGCTACGATCTGTTTCCGCGATTGTCCTCGCTCTTCGATGGCTATACTGATGAAGACAAAATACTGCGTGTGAACTTTTACCAGACCGTGGCTGAGATGATCACCCAAAGCTTTTACATCCCGTTGCGCGACTGTTGCGCGGAGATGGACGTCGCTTTTTCAGGACACAACCTTCTCGAGGAAAACCTTTCGTGGCATGTGGGGCTGTACGGCGACATGATGAAAAATATTGGCACGATGCAGATTCCCGGTATCGACGTGCTTTCCTGTGTGCCACCGGCGTATCTTGGCAGTTGGTACATGACGCCGAAATACGTCAGCTCGGCCGCCCGAAACAACGGAAAGGATGTCGTGATGGTCGAATTCTGCCCGGTTGCGAACATGGATCAGTTTAAGACCGATGAATTCCAAAACGTGCTTGGCACCACTTCATTGCTCTTCTTCCATGGCGCGAACCGCTTCAACACCTATTACTCATATAACCGCATGACGAAGGAAAACGCGAACAAATGGAATGAATATTCCGGGCGTCTCAATACCCTTTTGCGTGGTTCAATCTTCGCCTCGGAGATCGCGGTCCTGTACCCGATCGCAAACACGCAAGCCTGTTTCACTGCGGAAAACACGCATTTTTCCTACCCCAGCACCAAAATCCATGCTCTCGATCTGTATATTAACCGCGTCGCGATGCAACTTTTCAGAAATCAGCTCGACTTCAATATACTCGACGCGGACAGCCTCGAAAACGCGAAAATCGGGGATGGGCGACTTGTTGTCGGGAACGGGGCATACCGTGTCATGGTCCTGCCGGACATTGAGGTGATGAGTCTTGAGAGCATGAAAAAGCTCATTGAGTTTTCCGACGCGGGTGGCAGGGTGATCTGGTTGGATTCCCTGCCCCGGCTTGCAACAAGAGCGGAAGACACGGTTGCGCTGAGACGGCTTGCAGAAAAATTCCTGTCTGACGTGGTCAGCCTTTCATACCGGGAAAACCTTGCCGCCGGAAGTCTCGTAACCGCTTCAGACACCGACGCGGGCTATTCCCCGAACAACATCATTGACGGCGACCGCGATCCTGCAAGCTGGAAGCACTGGAGCAGCACAGTAACGCCCGCGTGGCTCGAATTGGAGTTGGACGGGGCAAAAACTTTCGACAGTTTTGAGCTTTATACCAAAAGCGACTGTGAGCTGACAAGTTTTTCGGTGAGCTACATGGATTGGGACGGCAACTGGCACGAGCTTTTTGAGAGTGTCCAAGACAACGGAGAGACCATGCGCCGGTTCGAATTTGCACCGGTCACGGCGCGGAAGCTCAGGATAGACATGTCGGCGGGCAGTAAAGCCCAGGTGAACATCCCGCGTGTGAACCAAATCGTTCTTGGCTTGACCCAAAAGGAGGGAGAGGAAAGAAAGCCGGAATTCACCGACATTATCAAAGATACGGTGAAGCATAATATAAGCGTGGTCTCAGAGAACGAAAATTTCGGCGACCTGTTTCTCAGTCCTTACATTAAGGATGGGAAAAAAGTGTATTATGTCGTCAACTCAAGCAAGAACGACATCGAAATCAAGATTGTATCACCCGGCCCGTTTGACCTGTACGATCCCTATACGGGCGACATGATCGGTTACGCCGGGACGTCGGGTTTTGTGTGTAAGGGGTATATGGGATATTTTATCGTGGAACGGTAGTTCAAAGTTATTCAATATGGCCTTCCATATAATGTGCTGATGGTCAACCGATCTTTGGTCGGAAGTTGCGCAAGGAATGGAAAATCTCATTTTTTCCTTTCACACCAGGTCTTTGAGACCGGGATGAAATGAGGTTTTATCAATCCGGGCCACAATCGTAAGATTGCGATTGTGAATGGGCTGTGAATGACACAATCTTACGATTACTTGCGGCTCAGGTGACGTTCGCGGATGATCGTTTCCTGGATCGCGGCAGGGACGCGTTTGTAGCGGAAAAATTCCATGCTGAACGTTCCCTGGCCTTGCGTCATGCTGCGGAGAGTCGTTGCGTAGCCGAAGGTTTCGGCCAGTGGGATTTCCCCTTCAACGCGGGTGGTCAGCCCGATCGTTTCGGTCACAGTGATCAATCCGCGGCGCTGGTTCAGGTCGCCGACGACCCCACCCTGGAAATTGCTCGGACATTCAACCCCAATTTTCATCACCGGCTCCAGGAGCGTCGGCTGCATGAGCGAGAATTTTTCTCGAAGCGTTGTTTGCGCAACGATACGGAAGGCCAAATCGCTTGAGTCCACAGCGTGAAACGAACCGTCGTTGATCAGCACTTTGAGGTTGACGACCGGAAAACCCGCGACAGGACCTTTTTCCAGCGAAGCACGGAACCCTTTTTCGATGGCAGGAATGTACTGTTGCGGAATGACGCCGCCAACGATTTTTTCCTCAAAAATGAAGGTTTCGCCCGACTCGTCCTCTTCCGGGATCGGTGACATCATGCCCGCGATATGGGCGAACTGCCCCGATCCGCCCGTCTGCTTCTTATGCCGCACGTCAAATTTGATTTCGCGCGTTGGAGCCTCACGGTAATTGACCTTGGGGCGACCGGTCTCGACATCGACATGGTACTCGCGGCGGATGCGTTCGACATAAACTTCCAGGTGCAACTCGCCCATACCGGCCATGAGCGTCTCACCGCTCTCCTGATCGGTCGTGATACTCAGCGTCGGGTCTTCGCGGCGGAATCGGTACAAGGCTTTGGCCAACCGGTCGGCGTCTTTCGTCTGTCGGGCACGAATCGCAATTTGAATCACCGGCTCCGGCACATACATCGACTCAAGCACACAATAATTCTTTTCCGAAGCATACGTGTCACCGCTGGCCGGGTTGACGCCGATAACCGCGACAATGTCCCCGGCCACGGCACGGTCGATGTCCTCGCGGTTGTCGGCGTGCATTCGCAAAATCCGACCGATTCGCTCTTTTTGGCCCGACCGTTGGTTGTAGTACATGCCGCCTTTTTCGATGACGCCCTGGTAAACACGCATGTAAGTCATCGTGCCGAACGCATCATCGACGATCTTGAACGCCATCGCCACGGTCGGCTTGTCGTCACGCGATTCGAGGAAAAGTTTAGAGTGTGGAGTGAGGAGTTTGGAGTTGTTTTCTTCCGACTCCCTGTTCTCAATTCTGCTTTCCTCGCCTCTCACCCCTGTCCTCTCACCCCTGCTTGTCTTGAAAGCAAAATTATCAACATCATCCGGGGCTGGCAGGTAACGACAAATCGCGTCAAGCAACGGTTGAATGCCCTTGTTCTTGTAGGCACTGCCCAAAAACACGGGCGTCAACTGGCGGCTCCAGACCGCACTACGCACGACTTTGTGCACCAATTCCTCCGACGGCTCCCCGCTGGAAAGAAGGATTTCCATCAGCTCGTCGCTGAACATGGACAAGGCTTCCAGCAACTCGTTCCGGGCGGTCTTGTATTCAGCGTACATGGCGGCGGGCACAGGTTCCTCGCGGAGGATTTCACCCTGGGACCCGTCGAAATAAATCGCCTTGCCGCACACGAGATCGACGACACCCTCGAAATTCGTTTCCCTGCCGATGGGCAGTTGCATCAGGTGTGCCGCACAGTCGAGTTTTTCGCGGAGTTGCCTGACCACGCGGAATGGATCGGCCCCGACGCGGTCCATCTTGTTGATCAGTGCCAATCGCGGCACCTGGTAGCGTTTCATCTGGCGGTCGATGGTAATCGATTGCGTTTGCACCCCGGCAACGCTGCACAGAACAAGCACCGCACCGTCGAGTACGCGCAAACTGCGTTCAACCTCGACGGTGAAATCGACGTGACCGGGCGTGTCAATCAGGTTGATGGCGTGATCGTTCCATTTCACCGAGGTTGCGGCACTGCAAATCGTGATGCCACGTTCCTGCTCGAGTTCCATGTGGTCCATCGTCGCACCGCCACCGCCGTGCGTTTCGCTCATACGGTGAATCCGCCCGGTGTAATACAGGATACGCTCGCTCAACGTTGTCTTGCCGCTGTCGATATGGGCGGAAATCCCAATATTACGCCATTTTGAAATGTCAGACATCGCTTTGACTCAATCACCTCTCGTTACATAAACCGGCAAAGATGGGTATTTTAGCATAAAATGCCTCTGTAACAAGGGTTGTGGCATCGGATTTCGGGCAACAGGGTCGCAGTAAACCTTTGGATTCGCAACATTGACCCCGACAGAGCGTGGCTTCCGAAAGGTGGGTAACTCGTAAGGTGGGTAGCCGATCTCCAAGCGATTGTGTCGCCCGTCAGGGTGGATCGCCGTACTTGGAGTATTGCGTGTGATTCGCGCGGTTCAATCCCATGATGGATAACGTATAGACCTGATACGAAGTGCCGTCCGGCGCGACGACCTTGACGAAGTCAACCTGTTCGCCGGGCTGAACCGTTGCGCCGTTGAAATCAAGCGGCTGACGGCATGGACGGTCTGTGAAGAATGTTACCGAGGCACCTTCTTCGGCGGTGGTGATCTTGATGGATTCCAGTACCGTTCCCACCGCAAGAGTTCCCGTGATCATCAGGTTTTTCACTTCCACGATTCTTGCGTCGCTGGGTGCCCACTTCCGTGCCGTCAAACACAACACGTTGAGCCGCGTAGCTGTCGGTTTTGCCACGTAGAAAAACGCGACATTTTCTGCCTTAACCCTATCCTTAACCCTATATTTTACAAAGGGTTAAGGCGAGTTTTGAAAGCTGTGCATTGACCCGTCTCTTAATCCGTGGGTCGAAGGTTCAAGTCCTTCAGTGGGTACTTTTCTTTTGACGCAATTCTATAAGTAAATTAGAGTTACGTCAAATTATTGTCGTAACAATAATGTTTTCTGAAACATGTGCAATGTTCAAGTGCCAAGAAAGTGCCAACAAGTTATCGTGATAACGTAGCACTTTGCCATAGAGATTTCGCTTGGCAACTTCTTAACGCCTTGTGACGCCCAGTTTTGCGACGTGTGACGTTCTTGGTCAAAACGCGACTATTTGGTAAAACCCACTGATTCTCGCGCTGTGGGGCAAGTGGGTGAATCGTGAAGCGGTAACTTGGTAATATTATTCTTTAATTCGTTGCGATATAATACTTTGCATTCTTTGACAATACGGTTTCCTCTGCGATCAATGCAATTCGGTGGCCGGTTCCTGCTTTTTCAAAAGCGACGGGGCGATTCCAGTGGCAAACCGGCTCGTCAATTCTTGGGCTTTTTCTTTTGTCGAAAAATCAGGATACGCGACTTCATCGGTATAGCCGTGACGGGCGAGTATCCGGCTGCACGTCAATCGAACCTGACTCGCTTTGTCGAGTGCCGTTGCCAGAATACGTTGCGATTCCTGCGGCGAGTGGAACCCCATACCGTTGGCGGCGGCAATGAAATCCCAATGCATTTGGGCATAACGAAGCAAATCACGCACTTCGGCAAGTTCTTCGTCAGTCGCACCGGCTTCGGCAGCGGCGGCAATATCAAAATGAGCACGGGCAATGGCGAATTCCGCACGATCTCGGCCTTCGCGCACCTTGTCCTGAATCGACGTAACACGTTCGCGTACTTCATCTTCACTCCAGCGATGACAGACGTTACAACTCCGTGAGACGTCGCCCAACGGACTTTTCAGGTGATGGTCGGAAAACTTTTCCGCTCCTTCCGTCCGATACGGCATATGGCAATCGGCACACGAAAGCCCTTGGCTTGCATGGAGGCTCGTCGTGAATAATTCGTAATCGGGGTGCCGGATTTTAATCATGCGAACTTTGCTGATCGGGTGTGTCCAGTCGGAAAAGCCGTCGTTTTGATAATACTGCTCCGTGTTTTCTGCCGACAGGCCGTTCGCCCAGGGAAACGTGACGATGTTCGTACCGCTCTCGAAATAATACGTCGAATGACATTGCGCACAGGCGATGCTCCGCATTTCCTGGTGCGTGAAAGAGTCCATGTTTTTGCCCATTTTCGCAAAGCCGTCAACGATTGCCGGTCGCAGGACACGGAGTTTCATCGTGGTTTCGTCATGGCAATCGTAGCAGGAAATCGCGTGAGTGACCTGATCTTTGAGTTCGTCAAAGCTGTGCGAGGTGAATTTTTCGACACCCCATTCGCTGATCAATCGCGGCACGTCGGGGCTCTTGCAGTACCAACACGAGGCAGGTGTATTCACATTCACGCGTGGCGAGTTTGCCACATCGGTCACAGCGTACCAATGACCGCGTGCCTGACAGTAATCCTTGCCAAACCCGAACCCGGCGAAGAGAATCATGTTGGTTGGTGTCTCTTCAAGGTAATCGCGATGACCGCTTCCGGCGTATTTCGAGGTGAACGATTCGTTTTGCGTCGCCCGCCAACTGTCGTACTGCCGGGGATAATTACGTGCCCATTGTTCGGCGTCCATCTCCTGCGGTGCGATCTCAAACAACGCCGCCCGCTTGACCGCCTCCGCCCGCCGCTCCATCACCGAAGCAAAAAGCAAGCCGAGTACAAAAATCGCACCGGCCACAATCACCATAAACAGCCACCCAACCCAAGCGGGACAGTGGCAAGGTTGTTTTTCACAATTCGGGGGTGTGTTTGCGTTTGTCATGGGTTATTCTGTTTCTTGGAGAGAATTCTTGTCAAAAAATATCGGTGGCAGTTCAGGCCGGAACGTATCCGGCGACGCCGAGAGGGAATGCACCCGCCCATGCGGGATATCGCGGTGACAGTTCCAGCAACGGAAATCGTTGGCTTGATAACGACAGGCGGAAACTTCGGCAAGTCGTTGCTC